>JAUZOL010000199.1 GCA_030706455.1 Bacteroidota bacterium | reverse complement strand
TATCCGTTTTAAGACCGGACTTCTGCTTGAAGAGGCAGGAAAAGATCCAATTAAACGTGCTGCACTGATCGGTGATTTGGTGCGCAGTATTGCCATCATACCGAACAGCATTATCCGTTCGGTATATGTAAAGGAATGTAGTAGCCTGCTTGATGTGGACGAGAACCTGCTTTACGCCGAGATCGGCAAAGTTCATCTTGCGAAACAGGAGCGTGAAGCGGCCGCACCTGCGCGTGAAAATTCAACACCATCTTCTTCTCCGGAAGCAGAGTCGATGCCAAATACGGGCAATGAGGCTCAGAAACCGGTAAGCTATAAGAATCAGGATGAAGAACGAAATATTATTCGCTATCTGGTACGGTATGGAGAGCAGGTGCTCTATTATCTGAAGCCGGATGAAGAAAGCGACGAAGTGCCGGTAACAGTAGGACAGTATGTGCTTGATGAACTTGCGCGGGATAACCTGAAATTTGAGCATCCGCTTTATATTAAAATACTTGAGCTATTCGAGCAAAATGCTTCCAATCCGGGATTTGTAGCCGAACATTTTTTCGGTCAGCATCCGGATCCCCAGGTCAGCCGTTTGGCAACGGACATGTTGGCTGATAAATACGTGCTCAGTAAGTATCACAGCAAGATGTCGAAGGTCGAAGAAGAATCGGATCGGCTGATAGAACTGGTGCCTCGTGTGATGTTCGAGTATAAGAATAAATTGCTGTTGGAGACAATGAAAAATAAAATGTCGGAACTGAAAAAGGCCAATGAACAGAATGATATTCCGTTGCAAGAGAAGCTGATGCAGGAGATAGGAACCTTGAATATCATTAAGTCGCAGCTGGCCAAAACGCTGGGAGAGAGAATTATTCTAAAATTGTAAATAGCTCAATGGAAGGATTGGTAATTAAAAGTACGGGCAGTTCGTATTGGGTACTTCCCGATGACGGATCGGATGTGTTGGAATGTAAGATAAAAGGTACGTTTCGCACAAAAGGTATCCGCACTACCAATCCGGTAGTGGTGGGCGACAGGGTAGTGGTGGAAGAAAAAGATGGCATTCTTGCGCTGATAACCGGCATTTGCGACCGCAAGAACGTAATTATTCGCCGTGCTTCCAATCTATCCAAACAGGGCCATATACTGGCTGCCAATGTTGATCTGGCAGCACTAATCATTACCATTAAGCTTCCCGAAACGTCAACGATTTTTATAGACCGGTTTTTAGCTGCCGCTGAATCTTACAGAGTTCCTTCCGTGTTGGTTTTCAACAAAACCGATCTATACGGAGAGGACGATCTTCTGTACCTTGATGCTCTGATTGCTTTGTATGAAAATATCGGCTACAAATGTTTCCGCATTTCGGCTCTGAACCGGGAAGGAATTGAAGAATTGAAATCGGAATTGCAAGGAAAGATTACCCTGCTTTCGGGGAATTCGGGTGTGGGTAAATCTACGCTTTTGAATGTGTTACAGCCAGATGTGGAGGTGAAAACCGGTGATATTTCGGGGTATCATAACAAGGGAATGCATACCACCACATTTTCCGAAATGCTGCCTCTACCCGAAGGTGGGTTTATTATCGACACTCCGGGGATTAAAGGTTTCGGTTTACTGGAGGTTACTCCTGAAGAAGCAGGGCACTATTTCCGTGAAATCTTTGAAACGTCCCAAAACTGCAAATTCTACAACTGTACCCACACACACGAGCCGGGTTGCGCTGTTATTGAAGCCGTAGAAGCCCTGAGCATTAATCCCTCACGTTATCACAGTTATCTGAGCATTATCGAAGAAATTACGCAGGGGAAGTACCGGTGACCAATGTGTTTATCTATTTTTTCCCCTGACCCAAGTTTCTGATATTGCAGTTTGATCATGAGTCCCTTTTTGTAACGTTCTAGTCAGCACGACTGTCCCTTTTTGTCGAAATGAGATAGATCCAATGCTTGTTCCTGCTTCTTCTACGAATCTTACAAGATAATTCCATTTGTTTTGTTTTTGTATGATATACATTATAACAGGACATGAATATCTACTCTTACTCTTTGAATCGCAAGTAAAAACAATCAGAGAGGAATCATTGTGTTCAACAAATATAAAATTCGGTGTCTTTTGACCTGTGGATTTTTGAATTCCATTTTGAATCAATGTGTCTTGCTGTAAAACATATTGCTTTTTATGCCATTTACCGATAATCCACTTTAAAGGAAAACTTGAGGTCTGGGCGGAAATGTTATAGCAAAGAACTAATGATATCAAAGTTGAAATGAAATATTTGCATTTGATTCTCATATAATATTATGTTGATAAATTTCAATGCGCTTCCAGCCAGTTTTGTCCTACACCAACATCCACCTTCAGAGGAACCGAAAGAGATATGGCGCTTTCCATTTCGCGGGTCACGATGCTTTTTACAATGTATAATTCATCGTGTACCACGTTGAAGTTCAATTCGTCATGCACCTGTAGAATCATCTTCGAACGGAGCTGTTCTTCACGGAAGCGACGGCTGATGTTGACCATTGCAATTTTGATAATATCGGCGGCTGTGCCCTGAATCGGAGCGTTGACGGCATTTCGTTCAGCAAAACCACGCACGTTGGCGTTGTGCGAGTTGATGTCCGGCAGGTAGCGTTTGCGGTGCAGCAGTGTTTCTACCCAACCGTCTACACGAGCTTTAGCGATGCAATTATCCATGTACTCTTTTACTTGCGGGTAAGTGGCAAAATAGCCATCTATCAGTTCTTTGGCTTCGCCGCGGGGAATACCCAAACGGTCGGAAAGACCGAAAACGGAGATGCCATAAATGATTCCGAAATTGGCGGTTTTTGCTTTGCGACGCATGTCAGACGTAACCTCTTCGAGAGGAAGATGATATATTTTGGCCGCGGTTGCCGCGTGTATATCCTGTCCCGATTTGAAAGCCTCAATCATATTGGCATCCTGACTCAGGTGCGCCATAATGCGGAGTTCTATCTGCGAATAGTCGGCAGAGAGGAAATAACAATCGGGTTCGGCTATGAAAGCCTTGCGGATCTCCTTGCCCTGTTCGTCGCGAATTGGAATGTTTTGCAGGTTCGGATTGCTGGAACTGAGACGTCCGGTGGCAGCTACCGCCTGATTGAAGGAGGTATGAACTTTGCCTGTCTTCGGATTAATCAAAGCGGGTAGGGCATCGATATAGGTACTCAGCAATTTTTTCAGGCCCCGGTAGTCCAGAATTTTCTCCACGACAGGATGTTTCCCCCGCAACGATTCAAGGATTTCTTCGTTGGTGGAATATTGTCCGGTCTTTGTCTTTTTGGCTTTTTCAATAATCTTCAGGCGGTCGAACAAGACTTCACCCACCTGCTTGGCTGAGCTGATATTGAAATCCATTCCGGCCATGGTATGTACCTCCTTTTCGATGTTCAACATCTCATTCGTCAGAATTTCGGACGACTGTTTCAGGGCAACATCATCGAGCAATACACCGTTTTGCTCCATTTCGGCAAGTACCCGCATCAGAGGCATTTCAATGTCGAAGAGCAAGGATTCCAGTCCGTTTTCTTTTATTTTCGGCTCAAGTTGTTGTTTCAGGCGGAAAGTGATGTCTGCATCTTCGGCTGCATAATCGGTAATTTTTTCGAGGGGAACCTGTCGCATGGTAAGCTGGTTCTTTCCTTTCGAACCGATCAGTTCATCGATATGGATGGTTTTGTAGGTAAGCATGATCTCAGCCAGATAGTCCATGTTATGACGCAATTCGGGCTGCAACAGGTAGTGGGCAATCATCGTATCGAAAAGCTTTCCTTTGATCTCTACTCCGTAGTTGGCCAGTACCAGCAGGTCGAATTTCATGTTTTGCCCGATCTTTTCAATCTCTTCATTGGCAAAGAAAGGCTTGAATTCGTCCACAATTTGTTGTGCCTGTTGTTGGTCAGCCGGCACGGGTACGTAGTAAGCTTCCCCTTCTTTCCAGGCAAACGACATGCCCACCAGTTTGGCCGAGAACACATCCAGCGAATCGGTTTCCGTATCGAAGCAGACGGAGCTTTGTTGCAAAAGATTTTTTATCAAAGCATAACGTTCTTCTACTGTGGAAGCTGATTGGTAAGTATGTGGTGTGGTAGCAATGGTTGCCAGGTGGCTATAAGCCGAAGCTGTTACCTCAATTTCATGTGTTTCTGGATTTATGTCGCCAAAAAGAGAGGTTTGCTGTGTGTCGACTTTGGGCGCAGTTTTACTTGTTGGCGCTTGAGTGGCCGATAAATTTTTACGGGTGAGAAGTGTCCGAAATTCAAGGTCAGCATAGAGTGCCGCGAGTTTTTCTTCGTCCGGATCTTCCAGCACCAGCGATTCTTCGTGCAGTTCGATGGGCACATCTATTTTAATGGTTGCCAGAAAACGTGAAAACTCGATCTGCTCCTTGTTGTTTTCAATTTTGTCTTTGATGGCTCCTTTCAGTTTATCGGTATTTTGAAGCAGATTATCAATGCTGCCGAATTCTTTGAGGAGTTTTACGGCGGTCTTTTCTCCTACACCAGGGCATCCGGGGATATTGTCCGACGCATCACCCATCAAACCAAGCAGGTCGATCACCTGTTCGTGACTGTCGAGATCGAATTTGGCTTTTACTTCTTCGGGGCCCATGGTTTCAAATCCTCCCGAATGTTTGGGGCGGTACATGAAAATATGGTCGGAGACCAACTGTCCGTAATCCTTGTCGGGTGTCATCATGAAGACATCGTAACCGGCTATTTCTGCCTTCTTTGCAAGGGTTCCGATCACGTCGTCGGCCTCAAAGCCGGCCACCTGAAGAACAGGAATGCGGTAGGCCTCGACGATTTCTTTAATGATGGGTACCGCTTTGCGAATGTCTTCCGGCGTCTCTTCCCGTTGTGCCTTGTAGTGTTCGTAGGCTTCGTGGCGGAAAGTCGGGCCCGACGGATCGAACACAACGGCGATATGCGTGGGAGTTTCACGTTTCAACACATCTTCCAGTGTATTGACAAAACCAAGGATGGCAGAGGTGTTCAGCCCCTTGGAATTGAAACGCGGGTTTTTGATAAAAGCATAATATGCTCTGTATATCAGTGCGTAAGCGTCAAGTAAGAATAGGCGCTTGGCAGTATTGTCGGCGGGTGTTATGTTTTCCATGTGTGGAATTATAATTTACAATTTACTCATTGACGATGTACGATTGAAATCTAAAACTACTTTTACCGCAGAGAACGCTAAATTTTTCACAGAGCGACGCAAAGAATTAACATGGCGCTCTTTGCGGTTATCTCAGATTTAGTCTTTGAATTCTCAAGGTTTGTATCCTGACTGTTCCAGTATTTCCTGGTAGTTGTTGTTGGCCATCAGCTCGGGGAGCGTTACTTTCGTGTGGCGTTCCATGTATTGCTTGATAACTTGCCATCCGATCCAGATTCCCACACGTCCCGGTGACTCCTGCGAAACGGTCGAGGTAAACGGGGCATCGTTCAGGTAAGACGTAGAAAGCATTGGGTCGGTACTGAACAGTTGACGATTGTCCATAATGTTGAGCCACATCGATTTTTCGTTATCCTTGCACCATTGCATTTGGGCTTTGGTGTAACCCATCAGCACGTCGGGTTGTTCGTTTGGCATCAGCACCGAAAGCACGAACATTATTTTGCCTCTGGACAAAAGATTATCAAGAAATTTATCGGTATATGGTTGCGGGAATTCGGTCATCAGGAAAGCGGTTACAAAGTCGGGAGCAACCTTTTCGCGGCGCATGTTATAGCGAAGATAATCGTATACTCCGGCTTTTTGGTAGCCATAGTATTTTTCACCGAGATAGTTGTCAATGCTCAGCGAAATAATGTTCTCATCGACTACCAACGATTGGTTGAACATGGATACGTGCAGGTAGAGTTGCGGAATTTTCTTTTCAGGGAAAAAATAGTGAATGCGTTTGAAGGCATCCGTTACTTTGTTCTGAATATCAGAAATATCGGTATATTGCCTGATCGATTCGCGGAATACACCTCTCACGACCGTATCTTTCAAAAACATTTTTGCCAGAGTAAGCATTTGGGAATTGTCACCCTTGTTGAGTTGCATGATTTTGCTGAAATAAAGATCAACGTAGGCCGATCCGTATTTTTGAGAAAGGCTCTGAAGGGCTTCTTTCACGTGAGTAGTGTCCTGTGCATACAGATCCTTATCAAACCGGTGGATTGGGACGTTGAGAGAAATTTTATTGACATCTACGTCGAACCGTCCATGGTGTTTGCACCCGGTA
>JAUZOL010000198.1 GCA_030706455.1 Bacteroidota bacterium | reverse complement strand
TTTTGTCCACTGCTTTGTATTATTTCTATCGTGATGTAGCAGGTAAAGTGCTTTTGTTGTTATGGCCGATGACGGGAATCCTATTGTGGATTATCGGTCGCGATAGTATTCACATCGGAGCGAGTGGAATCATTTACGGGCTTGCGTTTTTTATCTTTTGGGGCGGTTTGCTGATGCGTAATATCTCTTTGCTGGCTATTTCCCTCGCTGTGGTCTTCTGGTACGGAAGTATGGTGTGGGATATGCTGCCTTTTCTGCCCAACGAATCCATTTCGTGGGAAGGGCATTTGTCGGGTGCTGTTTCCGGTTCGATACTTGCTTTTGTTTTCCGCAAAACCGGATGGCAACCGCAGGGAAGTGATTCTGAAGAGGATTCAGATAATGACGAATTAGAGGAAATAGCGATGAAATATGAAAAAGAGGGAGAATTGATAGAAAAAGAAGAAAATAATCAAACCGACAACCAATGACCCGATTTGCTCATAGGATTCCCTTTTTTCGTTTGTTTCTTGCATTGGCTGCCGGAATCTTTACGGGAAGTATGTGCGAAATTCCCGTGTGGCTCTATGTTTTGTTGTTAAGTCTTGCTGTTGCTACTTTAGTTGTTTCCTCAATAATTAAAAATGTATCTCTTCAGTTTCGATTCCGTTGGTTGTTTGGGAGTGGCGTTCTGCTTGCTTTCTATGTTTTGGGAGCATGGTCGTTTCAACAATCGCAAACGAAGGTCAGCTTTGCTTTGGACGGCGTTAAGGGTGTGTTTGAAGTCGAAGTAAAAGAGGCTCCTATCGAAAAAGCAAAATCGACGTTGTACAAAGTGAATATTGTTCGCTGTTTTAAAGCCAATGAGGTTATTGACGGAGACAAGGTTGCATTGCTATATCTCCCGAAAGATACATCCGGAGCCCGATTCGATTTTGGCGATCGCCTGATGGTTTATACTGCTTTTTCGGTTCCAAAAGGGAATGGGAATCCGGAAGAGTTTCAATTTGGTCGTTATCTTCAAATGCACGGTGTCTCAGCCACGGCTTTTGCCTTTCGCGGAAGTTATCGAAAGGTTGGGCATTCGACTGCATTTTCCTTAAAAGCTATATCTTCTCATCTCCGACAGAAATTGCTAGAAGTTTACAAACGTTATCACATTGAAGGTGATGAGTTTGCGGTTGTGGGAGCGCTGATGTTGGGTTATAACGATGCATTGACCCGAGAATTGCTTGATAGTTACAGTATTACCGGAGCGATGCATGTATTGTCGGTTTCCGGACTGCATGTCGCGATTGTTTGTGCTGTGTTTTATTTTCTGCTCGGTTTTATGGATAAACGTCGGTGGTCGTTTGTTCTCAAGCACCTCATCGTCATTGTGTTGTTGTGGGCTTTTGCCATTCTGACCGGGCTTGCGCCTGCAGTGGTTCGTTCAGCTCTGATGTTTTCTTTGATTGCTTTGGGCTACGTGGTTTCGCGCAAGCCGCAAATCTACAATACTATCTTCTTCTCGGCTTTCGTTATGTTGCTCTACGATCCGTGCTATCTTTTTGATGTCGGGTTTCAATTGAGCTATCTGGCGGTGTTGAGTATTGTCTATTTTGAACCGAAATTCAAAAAGCTGATTGATGTCAAATTCAAACCTTTGAAATGGCTTTGGGAATTGACCTGTGTGTCGATGGCGGCTCAGCTCGGCACGGCGGCTTTGGGCGTGTTTTACTTTCATCGGTTTTCCAACTTCTTTTGGTTGAGCAATATGGTGGTGGTACCGCTTTCGGGATTTATCATGTATGCGGCAATGGCGTTGCTGTTGGTGGCTCCGTTTCCGGTAATTGCCGGTTGGGTGGCTCTCGCTTTGAAGTGGATGTTGATCGGAATGAATGGCGCCATCCGGTGGATCGAACATTTACCCTTAGCGGCCTATAATTTGTGGATCGATCAGTGGCAACTGTGGGTTTGTTCGCTCACTATTTTGTTTGCGGCAGGCTATTTTGCCACCCGGAAATATGTGCTGTTGCAGCTTGCTTTGGCCTGTGTGATGTTGTTTTTGGTGGATGATCTGGCTCTTAGTCTCCAGTCGATGAACGAGAAAGAGGTAGTGGTTTGGGCTGACAATAAAAATACGCATGTTCAATTTACGGCAGGAAACCAAAGCTTTGCGGTCTCGTCCGACTCGATGAAGCTGAAGCAGCTATCGTCAGGCTATCGCATAAAGCAAGGAATTGATGTGCCGCGGTTTTGCCATCAAAAAGCAGTCGCGTTTTGCGGTAAGCATTTTCTGATTACCAACGATTCCTTGTTCCGTAGAAAGTATTCCGAATCTCAAATGCCTGTAGATTATCTTATTGTCGGGAATAAAACACGTATTACCATGGACAAATTGTTGCGGTTTGTGGAGCCGAAACAGGTCATTGTCGATAATTCCATTTCAAAATGGTACAGTAACCGATTGAAACAGCAATGCGATTCGCTCGGAATTGCATTTGTCGACACAAAAATCTCCGGCGCTTTCCGGTTGAGGATGGAGTGATTTCTTAGACAGACAGTAGTTTGTTGTAAGCCTGCTCTACTTTGTCAAAGTTGAATTGTCCTACAATTTCGTCCTTATAAGTTGTTATTTCGTCGTTGCAGAGATTTCCTATGCTGCCTTCGTGCGTGTGGTGGATGTTCTTGTCCGGATGAAAATTCCCGGCTTCAATGTCCAGTCCCACCTTTTTGTAAGCATCGCGGAACGGCATTCCTTCGCGGGCAAGCTGGTTTACTGTCTCTACACTGAAAATCAGGTCGTAGCGGGTGTCTTCGAGGATGTGATCGTTGATGGCGACTTTGTCCATCATCGTAGTAGTCATGTCAAGGCAGTCGTTCAATTCTTCAAAAGTAGGAACGAAACACTCCTTGGTAATTTGCAAGTCACGGAAATAACCTGAAGGCAGGTTGTTCACGATCATTGTAATTTGTTGGGGGATTGCCTGAATTTTATTGCATTTGGCGCGTGTCAACTCAAAAACGTCCGGATTTTTCTTGTGCGGCATAATGCTAGAGCCGGTTGTGAAAGCATCGGGCAGTTTGATGAACCCGAAATTTTGGTTCGAGAACATGCAGGCATCAAAAGCCAGTTTGGATAGTGTTGCTGCCACTGAAGCAAGTGCTGTGGTTACTATTCGTTCCATTTTGCCGCGTCCCATCTGGGCATACACCACGTTGTAATTCATAGTGTCAAAGCCCAACAGGTCAGTAGTCATCTGGCGGTTGAGTGGGAACGACGAACCGTATCCGGCTGCCGATCCAAGCGGGTTGCGGTTGGCGATTTTGTAAGCCGAGAGCAAAAGTTGCAGGTCATCGGCGAGACTTTCGGCATAAGCACCAAACCAAAGCCCAAACGACGAAGGCATGGCTATTTGCAGGTGAGTGTAGCCCGGCATCAGCACGTTTTTATAGCGGTTGCTCTGGGCTATCAGTACGTCGAAGAGATCGCACACTTTGGTGACTGTTTTTGCTATTTCGGCACGGGCAAAGAGCTTCAGATCGAGCAGCGCCTGATCGTTGCGCGAACGACCACTGTGAATCTTTTTTCCCATTTCACCCAAGGCGCGGGTCAGCATCAGTTCTACCTGCGAGTGTACGTCTTCGATGCCTTCTTCAATTACGAAATCACCCTTTTGGACGATTTCGTAAATATTTTTCAATTCCTTCAGAAGCTGTTGAAGCTCTTCTTGTTCCAAGAGGCCAATGCTTTCAAGCATCGTGATATGAGCCATTGAACCTAAAACGTCGTATTTCGCGAGATAGAGATCCATCTCCTGATCACGACCGATAGTAAACCGTTCAATCTCCTGATCGGTTTTAACTCCTTTGTCCCAAAGTTTCTGAGCCATTATTCTTCTTTCGGAATTTATTGCGTGTTATTTGTAATTGATACCGGCCAAAGCTTCGGCAAACTGATCGACGAATTGCTGCATGCGTCCGCCAAACATCATTTTTACCATCGGCGGAATGTCGGCATGAGCATTGACATGTAGATTGGTCTGATTGTCGGATGCTTTGTTCAGGTGAATGTTGACGTGAAAATCGATTGGAGCATTATCTGCACCCAGCTTAATTAGCTTGTAGGGTTGTTTGTCGACAATCGACAGATCGATTTTTCCGATTGGATTCACTGTGAAATGGCATTTATCTTCGTAAAACTCAATGTCCTGAATAGTGTTTCCCGGAACCATGTGTTTCGACTGTTCCAGGTTTCTCAGGTCGGACAGAGTGCCATAAACTTGTTCTTCGTTTGAAGTGATGGTTTTTACTGTGCTTTCGAATGTTGCCATCTGTATTATTTATGAGAGGGTTGCCATTTTGCAGGATCATGGCGCCACTCTTGTAGTGTTTTAATTTCAGCTTCGTCAATATAGTCGGTTGCAAGAGCTACATCTAAAATAGCATCGTAGTTGCTTAATGTCATGCAATTAACGTTAGCATCTTTGAATTGTTTTTCTGCAACAGGGAAGCCGTATGAAAATATCGCCAGCATACCGATTACCTCGCTACCGTCGTTGCGGATTGCTTCTACGGCTTTCAGACTGCTACCGCCTGTAGAAATCAGGTCTTCGATAACAAGCACTTTGCTGCCGGGACGCAAATCGCCTTCAATCAGGTTTTCAAGTCCGTGATCTTTTGGTTTTGAGCGAACGTAAACAAAGGGTAATCCCAGTTCTTCGGCAACCATGGCTCCCTGAGCGATAGCTCCTGTGGCAACACCAGCGATAGCTGTAGCTTCGCCAAAATGTTCGCAAACTAAGCGTGCCAGTTCTATTTTGATGAAATTTCTGATTTCCGGATAAGAAAGGGTTTTACGATTGTCGCAATAGATTGGCGACTTCCAACCCGAGGCCCACGTAAAAGGATTGTTCGGCTGTAATTTTACAGCTTTTACCTTCAATAGTTTTTCTGCAACAATTTGTTCTAAAAGTTTCATGAGAAGTGTAAGTGTAATATGGTGAAATCAAGAGAAATTGATCTTTGATTCAAATGTCTGATTAATAGTGATTTTGCTTTTGTTTGTCAGGGGCGCATTTCGATTGCATTCCAATTCACAAAAACTAGTGCAAAGATACTGATTTCATGGGCAAGTTTTATGTCCTGAAGATAAAAAAATATAGAACTAATTATTAACAACCTTAATCTGTCGGTTTCTTGGAATTATTATGGTTAATTTTGTAAGCTAAACTCGCTTTTTTATGCAAGAGATTCAATTTCAACTGACGGAGGACGGTTCGCACACTCTTTACCTGCCGGAAATGGATGAACATTACCATTCAGTTCACGGTGCAGTTCAGGAATCCCGTCACGTTTTTATTCGTGCAGGATTTGACGCATGTCTCTCTCAATCGCCCCGGATTTTTGAGGTGGGCTTCGGAACCGGGCTGAATGCACTTTTGACAGCCATTGAAGCGGAAAAATCAAAACGCAGGGCGGCTTATACTTCGGTCGAACTTTATCCTTTGTTGCCGGATCAGTCCGAGCAGCTCAATTATGGCGCGATGCTTGATGCAGATTCTCTTTTTGCCGGTTTGCACGATGCTGCATGGAATGAGTGGTGTTCGATGTCTCCATGGTTTGATCTGAAAAAAGTTGAAGCTGATTTTTCTGTCATGCAAATGCCCGAAAATGAATATGATTTGATATACTTTGATGCATTTGCTCCAAACAAGCAGGAAGATTTGTGGAAGCCCGAAATTTTTGACCGTCTTTTTCTGAGTCTTAAGCCTGGAGGCGTTTTTGTAACTTATTGTGCGAAAGGCGTTGTACGGAGAATGTTACAGTCTTCCGGATTTCTGGTGGAACGTTTGCCGGGACCTCCGGGAAAACATGAGATGTTGCGTGGAAAGAAGCCGTAATTTTGGGTCTTTTTTGCTATTTTTGTAGGTTGGTTTTGCCCAAAAACAGATTGGAGTAATCTTTAATTTTCAGCGGTTTAATATTTTGATAGACAGTGCTTATGGTTGGTTTTGAGGCTTATTTATCCCGAACGATATGTAGAAAAGAAATTGACTTTTTGGTGGCGGTGGTGGCTTCTGACCCTAAGCGATTACACGAACTTATTTGTCTCGTAGAGCACGAGAATCAGCAAACCGGGTGGCATGCGGCCTGGTGTCTGGAGAAACTGTTTGAAAAATATCCCGAGTTATTCACTTCCCAAATGCTGGACAGGATTACGGAAATTGCCATCGAAACAAAACGAGAAGGCACCCGGCGTTTGATGTTGAGTATTTTAAGAACTGCAGATTTGCC
>JAUZOL010000197.1 GCA_030706455.1 Bacteroidota bacterium | reverse complement strand
TCAGGTTTCTCCGTATAGAGAAACCTGAAAGAAATTAGCATTAAAGCGTCACTTCTACCTTACAGGCAGTGCCTGCCGGTATCACAGGAACTATGTTACCAGAAACAGCTTCCCCATCGATGACCAGCGATTTCACTCCCTTCATATTTCCGTTCGGATTTTTTACCGTGATTTCATAAGTAGCACCGCGGAACTGGCGGGTGACGCTGTATTCTTTCCAATCGGCAGGTATACACGGATCGATGCGCAGGCCGTCGTATGTAGGCTGAATGCCGAGAATGTATTGCGAAATGGCGTAAAAATTCCATGCTGCAGTACCTGTAAGCCACGAGTTTTTGGCTTCGCCGGGCTTGAAGGCATCTTTACCGGCTATCATCTGTGCATAAACGTAAGGTTCTACCTTGTGCAGGTCGCTGATATGCTCGGTGTACGACGGACAGATTTTGCGGAAATATTCCCACGCACGGTCGCCTCGTCCCTGCACGGTTTCACCAATGATGATCCATGGATTGTTGTGGCAGAAAATACCTGCGTTTTCTTTGTAACCTTCCGGATAACTGGATATTTCGCCGTATTCGATATAGTATTTTGTGAATGCCGGATTGTTGAGTACAATGCCGTGTTCGCAGTCCAATCGTTCCTTTACCGAGTCGAGTGCTTTGGTTACCAAGCCTTCTTCGAGACCGATACCGGCCATGGTACACCAGCCATTCGATTCGATGAAGATTTTTCCCTCTTCATTTTCGTTCGAACCGATTTTGTTGCCGAAATAATCATAAGCACGCAGGAACCATTCGCCGTCCCATCCGTGTTGCTTCACGGCCTCCACCATTTTGTCCACATGCTTTTGCGCGCGGGCAGCCTCGTCTGCTTTTCCTAATTTTTTGCACAATTCCACATAATCGTTGCCGTAAATAACAAACAGTCCGGCAATCATCAAACTTTCGGCTTTGGAACCTTCGGTTTTGTTTTCGGTAGTCTGGAAGCTTTCGTTCGGATCGTTGGAGAAGCAATTCAGGTTCAGACAGTCGTTCCAGTCGGCACGGCCGATTAGTGGTAATCCGTGAGGACCAAGATTATTAATCACATGGTCGAACGATACGATGAGGTGCTCGAATAGCGATACTTCTGAACCGGGCACATTGTCAAACGGTACCGGCTCGTCCAATATAGAAAAATCGCCCGATTCTTTGATGTAAGCGGTGGTTCCAAGAATGAGCCACATCGGGTCGTCGTTGAAGCCCTGTCCAATTTCGTTGTTCCCTTTTTTTGTCAATGGTTGGTATTGGTGGTAGCAACCGCCGTCGGGGAATTGGGTAGAAGCAATGTCGATGATGCGTTCGCGGGCGCGTTCGGGAATCTGATGCACAAAACCGATCAAATCCTGGTTAGAATCGCGGAAACCCATACCACGACCGATGCCGCTTTCGAAGAACGAAGCCGAGCGTGAGAAACAGAAGGTAATCATACATTGGTACTGATTCCAGATGTTCACCATGCGATCAAGCTTTTCTTCGCTGGTTTTCACGCTGAACACATTCAGCAGATTGTCCCAGTAAGCGCGCAGTTCGGCCAGCGCAGCATCCACTTTTTCGGCCGTATCAAAACGGGTAATGGTTGCTTTGGCTTTGGTTTTGTTGATGATGTTTTTGCTTTCCCATTTTTCGTCTTCGTCATTTTCGACATAGCCCAAAACGAAGACTAAATCTTTCGACTCGCCGGGCTGCAGCGTCACTTCGATGTAGTGCGAGGCAATGGGCGACCAACCATGAGCCACCGAGTTACGGGGAGTTCCTTCGAGCACGGTCTGCGGTTCATCGAATCCGTTGTACAGGCCAAAGAATGTTTCGCGGTCGGTCTCGAAGCCATTCAAAGCCACGTTGGTAGCATAATAAGCATAATGATTGCGACGCTCTTTGTATTCGGTTTTGTGATAAATCACCGAGTCTTCAATTTCTACTTCGCCGGTCGAAAAATTACGCTGGAAGTTTTCCATATCGGTAGCAGCGTTCCACAAACACCATTCAACGAAAGAAAATACTTTCAATGTTTTCACTTCCGAAGTGGTATTGCGCAGCGTGAGTTTTTGGACTTCGGCCCATGTTTTCAGCGGTACAAAGTAAAGCACTTCGGCTTCCACCCCGTTTTTTACGCCTTTGATGGTGGTGTAGTTCATCCCGTGGCGGCACTCGTAGCTGTCGAGAGGCGTTTTGCATGGTTTCCAACCGGGACTCCAGATGGACTCGCCGTCGTTGATGTAGAAATACTTACCGCCGCTATCCATCGGCACATTGTTGTAGCGATAACGGGTGATACGGCGGAACTTGGCATCTTTGTAAAAAGAATAGCCACCGCCGGTATTCGAAACCAAACTGAAAAAATCCTCGTTGCCTAAATAGTTAATCCAGGGCCACGGCGTGCGTGGATCGGTAATGACGTATTCACGTCGGCTGTCGTCGAAATGTCCGAATTGCATTTTTGTTTGATAGTATGAGAGTTGTTGATAAATGATGTTTTTTACATATATAATATTCTCCGATGACCGATGAATTCAATCGCCCTTTCAGGGCTTCATTGTGTATCGTTCAGTATCCCCAACATTTCACGTTGGGTTGAAATAATAGTGCCTTTCAGGCAATCAATCTGACTTTGGTCGTTTTTTACTCTTTGCTCTCCAAGCTACTTACTACTTATTTCCACGATTCCCGTTGCCAATCCTGCCGATGTTGCCGTCAAACGGATAATGCCGCTTCTCTTTTTCGATTGGATGACACAAAGCGCCTTACCGTTGAATGCCTTGCGATGGTCGGCTTTGAAAGACTCCATGCTGATTGGGCTGCCGTTATCCACACCTGCAATTTTACCCGGGCCCTCGATTTGGAACTTAACCAAATTGTCGGCATCGGGAACCAGATTTCCGTCTTTATCCACGATGTCGATGGTGACAAATGAAAGATCGCTGCCGTCGGCAGTAATTTTACGACGGTCGGCTGTCAGCCGGATACGGGTAGGAGTTCCGGCGGTTTTCACCTCGGTAGACGCTACCTGTCGCCCTTGCTTGTAAGATATGGCACGCAGCGTTCCTGCTTCGAACGGCACTTTCCACATAACGTGTAACTGATCGCCCACTTTGTGTTGGCGTCCCAATGACCGACCGTTGAGGAATAGTTCCACCTCGTCGGCATTGTTGTAATAAGCCCACATGTCGACGGTTTGCCCGGGCTTCCAGTTCCAGTGCGGGAAGAGGTGCAAAACGGTTTTGGTCGTACATTCGCTTTGATACATGTAGTAAACATCTTTCGGGAAGCCGGCCAGATCGACAATGCCGAAATAAGAACTGCGCGAAGGCCATGTGTAAGGCGTCGGTTCCCCGATATAGTCGAAGCCGGTCCAGATAAACATCCCCGAAACATACGGATTAGCCTTCACTGCTTTCCAGGTCTCTTCATGAGTCGACCCCCAGGGAGCCGAGCAATTATCATAAGCGGAGCAGAAATGGTGAGGTGTCGAGTAGGGGATGTCCCAACGTTTCGGGACGCGAGCGATGCTGTCGGACGGCATCTGGTACCAGCCGCGGGTTTGCAATGCTGAGGTCGACTCGGTAACAATCAGTTTTTTGCCCGGATAATCCTGTTTGAATTTCAACCAGTTTTCGATGTGGTAATTGATGCCGATCAAATCGGTTTCGCCGCTATTGATAATGGCATTTTTGGGATTCGGTTCATTGTTGGCCGTGACGATAGGACGAGTTGTGTCAATACTACGGACAATAGAGCACAAATTTTTCATGATCCGGGCTCCCGCATTGAGTGAATCCCTCCACTGTTCGGGAATTTCGTTGCCCACGCTCCACAGAACAACGCTCGGGTGATTGCGATCGCGCAGCACCTGATCCTGTAAATCGCGTGTATGCCATTTTTTGAATTCATGCGAATAGTCGAACGTGGTTTTGCTCTTTTCCCACATGTCGAAAGCCTCGTCCATCACAACAAACCCCATTTTGTCGCAAAGGTCGAGTAATTCGGGAGCCGGAGGATTGTGTGATGTGCGGATACCATTGCAGCCCATCGCTTTGAGAATTTCCAACTGGCGTTCGATTGCCCGTTTGTTGACAGCAGTACCAAGGCATCCTAAGTCGTGGTGATTGCAAACACCCACAATTTTCAGGGGTTTCCCGTTGAGTGAAAATCCATTGTCTGCATCGAAATTAAAATAACGGACTCCTACCTGAGTCGTTACCTGATCGGTTAGTTTTTTGTTGACATATAATTGAGAAACCAGCTTGTAGAGATAGGGATCTTCAGTGCTCCAAAGATGTGGCGCGATTAGTTCGAGCGTGGTGTTGTATTTTTTGTCTTTTGAGTCAACTTTGCCGTTTTGAGCAACCAGTTTGCCTTCGGTGTCGTACAATTTTGCCTCAATTGTGACTGCGCTGCTATCGGTCCCAGGTAATGAGATCTGAAATTGAGTTTTGATAGTGGCTTTTTGCGGAGTTACTTTCGGCGTCGTGATGCCGATACCCCATTGTTTGAAATGAACAGGAGATACAGCGTTCAGCCAAACGTTGCGGTAAATGCCGGAACCCGAATACCAGCGTGAATTGGGTTGATGCGAGTTGTCTACCCTGACGGCAATCACATTGCGTTTTCCCAGTTTAAGGTATTTGGTCAGTTCGTATTGAAATGAGATATAGCCATTGGGACGCTTTCCGAGATAATGTCCGTTTATCCAGACTTCGCTGTTGCAATAGACCCCGTCGAAGTCGATAAAGATATCCTTGCCCTGATATATGTTTTTATCCAGTATAAATGTCTTGCGGTACCATCCGATACCTCCGTTCAGGTAGCCACCTCCATATTCAGCTTTGCTGTTTTTGTCGAATGAACCTTCAATGCTCCAGTCGTGCGGGAGTGTAAGCATTCGCCATGACTGATCATTAAATTCAGGAGATTGCGGGTCGATGGTGTCTCCCAGATGAAATTTCCATCCGTCATTGAAATTATCCGTCAAACGAGGATTTTTTACAACATTGCACGACAGTAGTGTCAGTATCAATGCGGCCGAGAAAAAACTAACAAATCTGTTCATAATATGGAATTATAAATTTGTAAAATGTTTGTTTGCGAGACGGTTATCCGGTTTATGGTAAAGCCGGACATTCATTGTTCTCAGACTCAAATTTACAGGATAATTTATTAAATCGACGTGTTGACGGAATAAAAAAGGTGTTTGTTGAATAATGAATTAAATATCAATATCTTGTATGTTTAAAAACCTTAGGCGAAAAAGGAAAGTCGTATTTTTCACTTAACGCTGTAAGCCTTTCCTCTGCAACAGGGAAACCGCTACGCGGTTCAGGGTGTGTATTGCCTCTCTCGCGCTTGCACCCCGATGAATCAGGGCGTTATTTTTGGGTTACGACTTTGTCGTAAGAAGTCCCTTTGGTCATTATGCGGATAATCATTTAAACCATTCCGGTTCATTTTATATGCTATTCAGAGTTTGTATTTGTTCAATCAGATAACCGGTAGTCTGTTTTGAATCAGACTACCGGTTACTGGTGTTTTTTACAAGGTCTTTACCGATACTTCGGCTCCGTTGTACTGAACCGTTTTGGCTGTTTTTGCAGGTTCAATACCCATTCCGTTTTTCGCATTGACTAACACAATACGGAACGAACGATCTTTTACCATTCCGGCAAATTCGCCCTGACGGTTACCGATAGTCAGCGTTTTTGCTGCTTCGTTCCAGTGCAGAGGGATCGTAGCAAATTTGCCTTTTTCGTAGTTGTAGTTATCGTTTTCGTCTTCATAAATAACGAAATCGGCATCTGCGCCCGCGTAAACCCGCAATTCGATCGGATCGGCAGGTTTTTCATTTGCATACTGGAGGTACGGACCCATCGGTACAATTGATCCGGCTTTGATGTAAAGCGGCATGGTTTCGATAGTTGCCTTAGCATCTATGCTTTTTCCACCTTCAATTTGTTTGCCTGTCCAGAAATCATACCAGTTGGTCGATTTTGGTAGATAAACTTTACGTGTTTTTGCAATCTTTTTACTATCAGGAGCACTGTAAAGTTGTGTTGTCACTGGGTTTACAAGGAATGCTGGGCCAAACATGTACTGGTCGGGAATATTTTTTACTGCATCATCATTGCGGAAATCGAAGCCGAGAGAACGCATGATAGTGTACCCTTCGTTGGTTACTTTCCACGAGAGTGAGTAGAGATATGGTATCAGACGGTAGCGCAGGTTGTCATATTTCATTA
>JAUZOL010000196.1 GCA_030706455.1 Bacteroidota bacterium | reverse complement strand
CGGTGAAAAATGTCCGCGTACCTGCTCCAACAATCAACCTGATGGTTTGGAACGTTGCGGTGGTAAAATGCGCATCCACGCTCAGACATCGGAATGGAATATGACCATTTTTGATGCTCACGTAAACTTGCTTCGTACTCAGACAGAAGCTATGTCGGCTGTTTTGGCTGGTGTTGATTCTCTCACCGTATTGCCTTTCGATGCAGCTTACAAAGAATCGGATGACTTCTCAGAACGTATTGCACGTAACCAACAGTTATTGCTGAAGGAAGAAAGTCATTTCGACAAGATTGTTGACCCTGCTGCAGGTTCATACTATCTCGAAAACCTTACCGAATCCATCGCCAATCAGGCTTGGAAACTTTTCCTCGAAGTAGAAGAAAAAGGTGGTTTCATTGCAGAAGTAGAAGCCGGAAACATTCAGGCAGTTATCAATACAACCAACGAAGCTCGTCGCAAAGCCGTTTCAAGCCGTCGCGAAGTTTTGCTGGGTTCTAACCAGTATCCTAACTTCAACGAAGTGGCTGCTGCTAAGATTGAAACAGAAGCTGCATGTGATTGCAAAAAACATGACGAAGTTCCTGCTCTCAACTTCAGCCGTGGTGCCAGCGATTTCGAAGCGCTTCGTTTGGCTACCGAAAAATCGGGTAAACGTCCTAAAGTATTCATGTTGACTATCGGTAACCTGGCAATGCGTCTGGCTCGTGCTCAGTTCTCGAGCAACTTCTTTGGTTGTGCCGGTTACGAAATTATCGACAACCTTGGCTTCGAAACAGTAGAAGAAGGTGTTGCTGCCGCTGAAAAAGCCGGTGCCGATATCATCGTTATCTGCTCAAGCGACGACGAATATGCAGAACTCGCTCCTGCAGCATTCAAAGCCATTGCAGGCAAAAAACTCTTCGTGGTAGCAGGTGCTCCTGCTTGTACCGACGATCTGAAAGCTGTTGGTATTGAATATTTCGTCAATGTGAAGTCTAATGTGTTGGATACATTGAAAGCTTTTAACGCTAAGTTGCTTTAACCCGACGTAAGATGAAATAATGAGAGAATCTTTCTCTTGGTTATGATTCTTGATCAAAAAACAAAAAACATGAAACCAGATTTCAAAAATATACAATTTCAAAACGAGGCAGTTGCTGCTGCTCCCAAGTCGGAAAGCAACTGGCTTACCCCGGAACAGATTCCGGTAAAACCGATTTATACAAAAGAAGATTTGGAAGGTTTGGAACACTTGCACTATGCTGCCGGTGTGGCTCCGTTCCTTCGTGGCCCGTACAGCGTAATGTACACCCTGCGTCCCTGGACAATCCGTCAGTATGCAGGTTTTTCTACTGCTGAAGAATCGAACGCTTTCTACCGTCGTAACCTTGCTTCGGGTCAGAAAGGTCTTTCTGTAGCATTCGACTTGGCTACACACCGTGGCTACGACCCCGATCACGAACGTGTGGTTGGTGACGTTGGTAAAGCCGGTGTGTCTATCTGCTCGGTGGAAGACATGAAAGTATTGTTCGACGGAATTCCATTGAACAAAATGTCCGTGTCAATGACCATGAACGGTGCCGTATTGCCTATTCTTGCATTCTATATCAATGCAGGTTTGGAACAGGGTGCTAAACTGGAAGAGATGGCCGGTACAATCCAAAACGATATTTTGAAAGAATTTATGGTGCGTAATACCTATATCTACCCACCGAAATTCTCGATGAAGATTATCGCTGACATCTTCGAATATACTTCTAAAAACATGCCTAAGTTCAACTCTATCTCTATCTCGGGTTACCACATGCAGGAAGCAGGTGCTACCGCCGATATCGAGTTGGCTTACACCCTGGCCGATGGTCTCGAATACCTCCGCGCCGGTGTTAACGCTGGTATGGACATCGACTCTTTCGCTCCGCGTTTGTCGTTCTTCTGGGCAATCGGTATGAACCACTTTATGGAAATCGCCAAGATGCGTGCTGCACGTATGTTGTGGGCGAAGATCGTAAAACAGTTCAATCCGAAAAACCCGAAATCGTTGGCATTGCGTACTCACTCGCAAACATCCGGTTGGTCGTTGACCGAACAGGATCCGTTCAACAACGTAGGACGTACCGCTATCGAAGCTATGGCAGCTGCACTGGGTCACACTCAGTCATTGCACACCAACGCTTTGGACGAAGCTATCGCTTTGCCGACAGACTTCTCTGCTCGTATTGCACGTAACACTCAGATCTATATTCAGGAAGAAACCAGCATCTGTAAACAAATCGACCCGTGGGCAGGTTCTTATTACGTAGAAGCGTTGACCAACGATTTGGCTCAGAAAGCATGGGATCGTATTCAGGAAATTGAAAAGCTGGGTGGTATGGCTGCTGCTATCGAAACCGGTGTGCCTAAAATGCGTATCGAAGAAGCTGCTGCCCGTACTCAGGCTCGTATCGACTCAGGTAATCAGATTATCGTGGGTGTTAACCGCTTCCGTCTTGAAAAAGAAGCTCCTATCGATATCCTCGAAGTGGACAACTCGGCAGTACGTATTCAACAGATTGCCCGTTTGAAAGAACTTCGTGCTAACCGTAACGAAGCCGATGTTCAGAAAGCACTTGAAGCAATCACCAAATGTGTTGAAACAGGTGAAGGTAACCTGCTCGAACTGGCCGTAGAAGCCGCACGTGTTCGCGCATCGCTGGGTGAAATTTCGTATGCTTGCGAAAAAATTGTAGGACGTTATAAAGCTGTAATCAGAACAATTTCAGGCGTGTACTCATCAGAAACAAAGAAGGACGCAGATTTCGTGCGTGCTTGCGAATTGACCGAAAAATTCGCCAAAAAAGAAGGCCGTCAACCGCGTATCATGATCGCTAAAATGGGTCAGGATGGTCACGACCGTGGCGCTAAAGTAGTTGCTACCGGTTATGCCGACTGCGGTTTCGACGTGGATATGGGTCCGTTGTTCCAGACACCGGCCGAAGCTGCCAAAGATGCCGTTGAAAACGACGTGCATGTATTGGGCGTTTCGTCACTGGCTGCAGGACACAAAACTCTTGTTCCTCAGGTAATTGAAGAGCTGAAAAAACTGGGTCGCGAAGATATCATCGTCATTGCCGGTGGTGTAATTCCTGCTCAGGACTACGACTATCTCTACAAAGCAGGTGTTGCTGCCATTTTTGGCCCCGGTACCTCAGTAGCGAAAGCCGCCGTACAGATCCTCGAAATTCTGTTGGAAGAGTAATACCTCTCCCACTAACCCCCTCTCCCAAGGAGAGGGGAAATGAATAACCGGACTTGCCTGCAAAGGCGAGTCCGGTTTTTTGTTGAGAGAGGCTGAAATTTATTGAATTATTTTTACATTTGTGGTGCGACAGCCAATACGTGGAGACATTCGTAAATGTATCTGTTCTTAATAGGATTTAAGAAAGTTGGTTGCGGAAATTAGACGTTGCGGTCAGTTTAAAGCGTTCGACACATATTAGATACAGAGTACATTATGCTATAAAAAAGATATTAATACATTATCAAATATTTAAAATAATGAGTAATAGTAAGTTTGATTGGACATTTTGGACAACATTTGCTTTAGCTTTAGTTGGAGCTCTTGCATGGTTACAACCTTTAGTGTTTTCTTTGTTTCAAGAAGTTGAAATTAATGGAAAAATTTTGAGTAACGATGCTAATATTGGTTCTATTCCAAATCATTCAGATCATCAAACGATTTATTTTCAAAAAGTTGCTATATTTTCTAAAAATAAAGATTTTTTTCCTAGAGATATTAAGGTGTTTGTAAAATATCCCAGCATATCAAATGAATTGACTTGTATTTTATGGACTTGGAAAGAGTTGATATTTACATTTCAAGAGCAAGGACAAAATATTCGGAAGAAATTAAATATTAACCAAAGTGACTATTTGATCCAAAGCATTGTTTTTCCAAAAAATGAGACAAAAGTCGGTTATGTTTCATTTTCGGTAGACTTTAAAAAAGATGAAATGTTTGAGTATGTCAGGTATGAGTTTGAGGATTTTAATGGTAACAAAAAGGGCATAACTTTCTCTGAAAAGGATATTGAGGCAAATAAATTGATACATGATTCTAATATTTGGGTTGACTTATAAAAACCGAACCGCTAACAAAAACTATATGTCAATTGCCGTTTCAGTGCCGACAACAAGCCGTGTAACCTGCAATAGAGGCAGTGCGGCTCGACAGGAAACAAGCCCGCAGTCGGCAACTGCACATAGTTCCGTCCGCTAGCCGGAGGCTAAAAGAACCAACGTATTGAAGAGAGAGGGAAAATCGAACTGATAAATAACACAATATGTCAACATTAGCAAGAGCGATAGAAATAGCGGTGTTAGCTCATAAAGGGCAAAAAGACAAGTTGGGTGCAGATTATATTTTGCATCCGCTTCGTGTGATGGCGCGGGGCAAAACTGACACAGAAAAAATTTGTGGCGTGCTGCATGACGTGGTCGAAGATCGTAATTGGACATTTGAAGCTCTTGAAAAAGAGGGGTTTTCGTCTGAGGTTACATCTGCTTTGCGTTGCGTTACCAAGTTGTTGGATGACGAAGATTATGAGATGTTTATAGATCGGGTTATTCAGAATCCCATTGCAATGCAGGTTAAAATAAATGATTTACTTGATAATATGGACGTAACCCGCTTTGAAGAATTAAACGAGATTGACCTGAAACGCCTGAATAAATATTTGAGAGCATACCGGAAATTGAAAAGGCAGTTAGATAAAGTGGCTCAGGCTCACTCATAGAATTTTTCAAGGAGCGACATAAGGTGCAGTGTCCCGCTCACTATCTCTAAAACCATAAATGATAAACCCGGACTTGCTTTATTGCCGATAATCCTTGTTTTTTTCTAATTTCCAAAAGCCATGACTTTTCAGGAATCAAATCCTCAAAAGTGAACTTCCTGATAAATTGTGAATGCAAAAGCGCTATTTTTGTATTCGCAATTTTTAGCTTATGTCACATCAAAACGCATCTGTAAAATCCATTATTTTTGCATTGTCGGCCAACTTCGGCATTGCAGTTACCAAAACCGTAGCGGCGGTTATCACGGGCTCCGGCTCAATGCTCGCCGAGTCCATCCACTCTTTTGCCGACTGCGGTAACCAGTTGTTGCTTTTTCTTGGCTTAAAGACCTCAAAGAAGCAGCCGAATGACGAACATCCGCTGGGTTACGGCATGTCAATCTATTTCTGGTCGTTTATCGTGGCGCTAATGCTTTTCAGTATGGGAGGTTTGTTCTCCATTTACGAGGGCATTCACAAGCTGCATACGAATGAACCGGTCAGTAATCCGCTGGTGGCAATCATCGTGTTGTCGCTTAGTATGTTGCTCGAAGGTGCGTCGCTGTTGGGATGCCTGAAGCAAATCAAACCGATCCGCGGTGAACAAAGCGTATGGGACTGGGTGAAAAATACCCGTCAGAGTGAACTGGTAGTAGTGTTGGGTGAAGACGTTGCGGCATTGCTGGGGCTAGCTTTCGCGCTGGTCTTTATCGTTTTGTCGGCTGTGACCGGTAATCCGGTGTACGACTCCATCGGAAGTATTGGTATTGGAACCCTGCTGGTTATCGTTTCTTTGTTTATTGCAACCAAAGTAAAAGGATTACTGATAGGGCAGAGCTCGGATGTGACTGTAAGGCAGAACATGAAAGCCTTTCTGGAAGCACGGCCGGAAGTTGACTTGGTTTTTAATTTCATTACCATACAGTTGGGCGACCGGATAATGGTGGCCGTAAAAGCCAAAATGGTGGAAGTCGCCACTCCCGGGCAGATGATACAAAATATCAACACCTGCGAAAAAGCGCTGAGAGAAACATTCCCCAACATACAATGGATATTTTTTGAGCCTGACGTCGAGGATCAAAATGACTGATAAAATAAAGAAGATTGTACTGCCCCGAAACGTGCCTAAATTGGCTATAGTCACAATATTGATAGTCGTAATGATTAGTTTCAGAGCGACATCACGCCGCCCTGAAATTTTGATGTAAAATGTTTAAGCAAAGAATGGGGTATGCTGATAACCCCTGTTTTGTGTTTGAGTTTTCATGGCTACGAGCATTGGACGCTTAATAAGATGAAACCATCATCTTTTTCAAGACGGTATCTCCGTCTATTGAACTTCCGTTTTTTTCGTTTAAGACACGCCGGATATTGGCCATCGCAACTTCCCGTTGGTGTATCAATACCGGATTATCAGCGGAGATAGCATATTCATGCATCTCTTCCTCTCTTGCTGCATGGCCTTGTGTCGGTACATGTTCTGTTTGACGGGTCGCTTTTTGCATCGG
>JAUZOL010000195.1 GCA_030706455.1 Bacteroidota bacterium | reverse complement strand
GGTTGTTCGTTTGTTACCATTAATCTTATTCATAACGCATTTGCAACCGGTCTTGTAACCGGCAAAAGGCAAAAAGGAATCACTCCGTTGTCGGACAATATTGCCTATTCCGGTAATGTGCTTTCCGACTGGACTTCGCTGTGGGGAAATAGCCATGTATTCTTTATTATTGTGGGGCTGTTGGTTATCGCATTGTTCGTGTGGTTGTTTGTGAAGAATCTCAAGAAGAAGCAGGACTATCATTCGTATGAGAATATTGTTATTGCCTTTTTTATCGTTTATGTTGGATTCATTATTCTTTCGTCAACAATTTCACGTTATGAGAAAATAAACAATCGTTTGCTATCTGCGGCATTCCTTCCGTTTTTATGGGGAATAACGTACAAAGTTCCGACGTGGATCAGGGCTTTGAAAAGGAAACGTCATAAGTGGGGTGTCGGAATTATTTTTACTGTAATAGCGGTGGCAGTATGTTCAAACTATTATTCAATTAATGCGGAGAATTATTCGTTTATGCGAGAATCGGGTATTCCCGGCTATACCGAAGATTGTTGGCGGCAATCTCCCACTGTAACGTTTCTTCAGCGTAACCGTATTTACTTTAATGCGGATTCGGTTATCTATTCCAATCATAATCAGGCAGTTTATTTTTATACCAATTACGCTGTGGATGCAGTCCCTGAACGAGCGTATAAGGATGACGTGAAGATGTTTAAGGATGAATCTCCTATAGTGCTTATCTGGTTTTATACAGATCCTAATCCTGAGATTCTCTCCCTGCGAGATATTAAAAGAAGCAAGAAACTGAAGGTGTTGCACACTTTTGATGATGGTACGATTTTCCTGTGTACCAATAAAGATACCACATCTACAGGCCCACCAAAGATTAAAACCTCTTTTACTCATTTTCGGTAACGAATTCAGCCCTCCGTATTTATTTAATATTGAGGGCTTTTCATTTGTTTGGAAGTGATCTAAATGTTAAAAAATGCTAATAAATTATTTATGGTGTTGTTGCCTTTCTAAATCATATATACCTTTGCGCTTATTAATAGTGTTATTAAATTATAGTATTAAATAGAAGTATTAGTTATGACACAAGAACAGGAAGCAGGATTAGAACAAAAAATATTGGAAACAGCAGAACAGTTGTTTCTGGAAAAAGGTTTTGCCATGACATCGACCACTGAAATTGCAAAAAAGGCAGGTTGTAATCAGGCGTTGGTGCACTACTATTTCAGGACGAAGGAAAACTTATTCCAGTCGATCTTTGAACAAAAGATAAAACTGGTTGTTGCGACCTATCAGGAAAGAGAAGCTCCGGGCCTTTCATTCGAAGAGAAATTGAAGATAAAAATTGAATCTCACTTTGAACTGATACGGGCGAACCCTCGTCTTCCATTTTTGGTAATGAATGAATTTACCACCAATCCGGATAGAATAGAGGCTTTTAAGAAAAAATTATCGGCTCTTCCCAATACGGCATTCCGACAGTTTGAAGAAGAATTACAGGAAGAGATCAAAGCCGGGAGAATACGTGAAACAACGGTTATGGACGTGATTTTTAATGTTGTCTCGTTAAATGCAATGCTATTTCTGGCAGGCAATATTTTTAAATCGGTTGCCCAACTGGATGATAAGCAGTATGAACAAATGATTGAGCACCGCAAGCAGGAGCACGTAAAGGTAATTCTCGCAAGTCTCAGACCATAAATAATCAATTACAGCATACTATATTATGAAGCAGAAATTTATCTTAATTGCAGGTTTAATCTGGGGAGCCTTTCAGCCGGTAATGGCTCAGCTTACGATAGAGAGTTGCCAGCAGAAGGCAAAGGAAAACTATCCGCTTATCAAGCAATATGATCTGATTCGGCAGACAGAAGAGTATTCGCTTTCAAATGCAAACAAAGGATATTTACCTCAGTTTTCGTTGTCGGGAAAGGCAACCTATCAATCGGAAGTAACCCAACTGCCGATAAAGCTTCCGGGAGTTTCAGTGCCGAGTCTGAGTAAGGATCAGTATCAGGCAACGGCTGAATTGAACCAACTGATATGGGACGGAGGCGTAATCAAATCCCAGAAAAATATTACCAAAGCATCATCGTCGGTAGATGCGCAAAAAAATGAAGTCGACCTCTATGCTTTGACAGACCGTATCAATCAATTGTTCTTCGGTGTACTATCGCTTAATGAGCAGTTGATTCAGAACGATTTGCTTCAAAAAGAGTTGCAGGTCAATTACGAGAAAATTTCGGCCTATATGCAAGGGGGTATCGGCAATCAGGCAGACCTCGATGCGATCAGAGTAGAACAGCTCAAAGCAAAACAGAGAAGAACGGAAATGGTCGCGACTCAAAAATCGTTTTGCGATATGCTGGCAGCTTTTATCGGAGAACCGGTTGCGAAGCCCAATACATTGATTAAGCCGGAGAAAAACATGGTGGCCGATACCAATAACCGTCCGGAATTAAAACTGTTTGATGCTCAAAGTTCTCTCTTCGATTCTCAAATCAGTTCTGTTAAAGCGGGCAATATGCCAAAAATCAACATGTTCGTGCAGGGAGGTGTCGGCCGGCCTGGATTGAATATGCTTAACAATGATTTCGCTCCGTTTTATATCGGGGGTGTTCGTCTTTCGTGGAATTTCGGGGGCTTCTATACGCAGAAAAATAACCTGCGAAAAATAGAGCTGAATAAACATAGCGTCAATGTCCAAAAAGAGACGTTTTTGTTCAATAGTCAACTGAAAACGCTTCAGCAGAAAAATGAAATAGCCAAAATTGGGGCAGTTATTACAGACGATGACGAAATTATCAGGTTGAGAACCAATATCAAAAATGCATCGCAGGCAAAAGTTCTGAACGGAACCCTGTCTGTGAGTGATTTAATTCGTGATGTCAATGCCGAAAGTCAGGCAAAGCAGGATAAAGCGCTTCACGAAATACAACTCTTGCAGGCTATTTACAATCTGAAAGAAACAACTAATAACTAAGCGTATATTTTGCTTTTGAAATAAACAATAGAAAATAGAATAATATGGAAACTAAGAAGTTACTCTACATTCTTGTTGCAGCGTTTTCTTTGGCAACGGGACTCACATCGTGTCATGGTTCTAAAATTCAATCGGATGCTTCAGGAACGTTTGAGGCCACAGAAGTGATTGTTTCATCCGAAGCCAATGGGAAAATTCTCTCTTTTGCTGCGGAAGAAGGCAGCTCTCTGGAAACCGGTCAGGTTATCGGTACGATTGATAGTACCCAGCTTTACCTGAAAAAGAAGCAGTTACTCGCAAGCGTGCAGGCAATACAAAGCCGCCGCCCGGAAATCAGCAAACAAATAGCTTCACTCCAGCAGCAAATTGCAACGCAAAAAACCGAAAAGCACCGTTTTGAAAATCTGGTAAAAGCAGGCGCTGCGAATCAAAAACAGCTTGACGACATTAATTCCGGACTGGCTGTGCTTGAAAAACAACTGATTGCACAACAGTCGTCGCTTTCCACTTCCGACCGTGGAATGATAGAAGATGCGGCTGCATTCCGGGCACAGATAGACCAGCTGAACGATCAGCTTGCAAAATGCCGGATTGTGAATCCCCTCTCAGGCACAGTACTTACCAAATACGTGGAGCCGAATGAGGTTACTGCGCAGGGCAAGCCTCTTTATAAAATAGCAGACACGGGCAATATGAAATTACGTGCTTATGTCACAAATGGTCAGCTTTCAGAAATTAAACTGGGTCAGGTGGTAAAAGTTTATATCGATAAAGGTGATAGTGACTCGAAAGAGTATTCCGGCAAGATTGAGTGGATTTCAGATAAAGCTGAATTCACGCCCAAAACCATCCAGACGAAAGACGAACGTGCAAATCTGGTTTATGCCGTAAAGATTGCCGTAAAAAACGACGGCCTGATCAAGATAGGAATGTACGGAGAAGTGAAATTCAACTAATTTGAAGAGATTGAATTTTTCAAATTGATCTTTATGTCTTTACAAAACAATATACAAGCAATTATTCCTGTTCAGTGTCGATCATTACATAAAAGCTACAAGAAGATACAGGCTTTGCAGGATATTAGCTTTGAGGTGAATCCCGGGGAGCTCTTCGGTATTATTGGGCCTGACGGAGCCGGAAAAACTACGTTGTTCCGCATTCTTACCACGCTTTTATTGCCGGCGAGTGGTTCTGCAACGGTGGATGGTTACGATGTGGTGAAGGACTACAAAGAAATTCGCAAGCGGGTAGGGTATATGCCGGGTAGGTTTTCGTTGTATCAGGATTTGAGCGTGGAAGAGAACCTTACTTTTTTTGCTTCTGTGTTCAATACCACCATTGAAGAGAATTACGACCTCATTAAGGATATCTATTGCCAGATTGAACCGTTTAAAAAACGCCGTGCCGGAGCATTGTCAGGTGGAATGAAGCAGAAGCTGGCGTTAAGCTGTGCTTTGATTCACCGTCCGTCGGTTTTGTTTCTCGATGAACCGACTACAGGCGTCGACCCGGTATCCCGAAAAGAATTTTGGGAGATATTGAAGAAACTGAAGCAGGAGGGTATTACGATTCTTGTTTCGACACCTTACATGGATGAAGCGAGTCTTTGCGATCGTATTGCGCTCATTAATAATGGGAAAATACTGAAGATAGACACTCCTGAAAATATCACCAGTCAGTTTGGGAAAATCCTGTGGACAGTGCAAAGTCGCAATATGCACACCCTTTTGATTGATTTGAGGGAGCATCCGGCAATCGGTAGCTGTTTTGCATTTGGTGATACTCATCATGTTACAATTACGAATGAACAATTAAAGATGGATGATCTAAAGGCATATCTGGAAGGAAAAGGTCACGCTGACATTGCTATCAGACCTGCCGGAGCTACCATTGAAGATTGTTTTATGGATCTGCTGAAATAATTGACAATGAATAATATGACTGTTTAGTATGACAAAAAATATCATAACTCCCGATTCTAATCGTCAATCGTCAATCGTCAATTGTCAATTAGATAGCGTGATTCAAGTCGACAATCTGGTGAAGCGGTTTGGCCATTTCACGGCTGTTGATCATATTACTTTTGATGTGAAACAAGGCGAAATATTTGGTTTCCTTGGGGCTAACGGTGCAGGTAAAACCACTGCCATGCGAATGCTCTGCGGACTGAGTAAACCCACCGAGGGTCATGGACGTGTAGCCGGTTTTGATATTGACCGTGAGGTAGAAAAGGTGAAAGCCAGTATCGGCTACATGAGCCAGAAATTTTCGCTCTACAACGACCTGAAAGTATGGGAAAATATTCGCTTGTTTGCCGGTATTTACGGAATGCGAGATAAAGAGATTGCCCAAAAGACGGATGCTTTATTACAGCGCCTCAATTTTACCTCCGAACGGAATACACTGGTAAAAGAGCTTCCGCTTGGCTGGAAACAGAAACTGGCTTTTTCGGTTTCTATATTTCATCAGCCGAAAGTTGTTTTTCTTGACGAACCCACAGGAGGTGTCGATCCGGTGACGCGTCGCCAGTTTTGGGAGTTGATTTACGAAGCAACGTCTGAAGGTATCACTGTTTTTGTAACAACGCACTACATGGATGAGGCGGAATATTGCAACCGGGTTTCCATTATGGTTGACGGCCAAGTAAAGGCGCTCGACACCCCCGGTAATCTGAAACGGCAGTTTGAAGCTGATACTATGGATAGCGTTTTTCACCGCTTAGCCCGCAATGCCACGAGAAGCGATAATTAGCAATTAACAAAGAATAGTGAATAATGAATGCACTAAAAAACATATTCCAACCCATTCAGCGATTAATTAACCGAAGCGTTTTTCTTGTCTTTGTCAGGAAGGAATTCTACCATATTTTTCGAGACAAGCGAACCATGCTTATATTGCTGGGAATGCCTATCATACAACTTATTTTGTTCGGCTTTGCTATTACCAATGAAGTGAAAAATGCCAAAGTAGTAGTACTCGATCCTTCGAATGATGTTGCGACCCGGCGAATTGTCAATCAGCTTGATGCAAGCCAGTATTTTACCGTTGTGCGCTATGTGAAAAGTCAACAGGAGCTGTCACATGCTTTTCAGGATGGAAATATCAGTATGGCTGTCGTATTTGACGAACGGTTCAATGAGAATCTGCTCCATACCGGCAAAGCCCAGTTACAATTGCTGACTGACGCTACTGATCCCAATACGGCTACGCAGTTGGTACAATATGCATCCTCCATTATTGGCGACTATCAGCAGGAGTTGATGGAGCAAAACAAGGTTCCGTACCAGATTCAACCGGAAGTTAAGT
>JAUZOL010000194.1 GCA_030706455.1 Bacteroidota bacterium | reverse complement strand
GAATAGGGAAGCCGTTGAGCCAAGTTCCGGCATCGTTCAAGCCCCATACTGTTACACGATCTACCACATCACTATATTTCAAGAATAAGCCGAACATATCCAGTACGCGTTTGTTCCATTTTTGTTGAACATCGGCTGGTACTCCATCACGATAAGGATCCATCTCTTTTGAATATTTGAAACTTGCTGAGATATTTGCTCCGTCATAAGGACTTGGAAGAATGGAAACATCCCATTCGGTAATCAAAATATGTACGCCGGCTGCTTTGAGTTTCTTAAAACTGGTTTCGGTAGCCTCCAGAGTAGGATTGACCATGTGCATGTGCGATTGCGAACCTACAGCATCGATACGGCAACCGGCAGCTTTCAGTTCTTTTACCAATTCAACAATAGCATCACATTTAGCCGGAGTTTCAACATTATAATCGTTGTAATATAATTCGGCGTTAGGATCGGCTTCGTGTGCAAACTGGAAAGCGTATTTGATAAAGTCTTTACCCAAAATCTGGTAGAACTTGCTTTTGCGGTATGTGCCGTTATCTTCAAACGCCTCATTCACAACATCCCAACCTTTTACACGGCCTTTATATCTGCCTACGACAGCATAAATGTGCTGACGCATCCGTTCTTTCAATACTTCGGGAGAAACATCTTTGCCGCTATCATTTACAAACATCCATCTGCCAATTTGCGAATGCCAGATAAGACAGTGTCCTGTAACGGTTTGCTTGTTCTTTTCTCCAAAAGCGACAAATTTATCTGCATCATCCCAAACATATTTGTTTTCCTGAGGATGGGTAGGTTGTGGCTTCATGCAGTTTTCAGCAACTACTGCGCTGAATTCGTTCGCTATCAAATCAGATTCAACAGGATTAACACCATTAACTTGTTGCATATTAATTGCCACACCCATCAAAAATTTTCCTTTGGTAGCTTTGGCTAAAGTTTCTCTGGCCGACATGTTTGTGGATGCCAGAATAATCATCGCAATAATAGCGGAAATTGTTCTTGTTTTCATTGTTATCAGTTGGTTTTTGGTTATCGTTAGGGCATTGTATTTTATGTCAATCACGAATTCCAGACCTTAAAAAAGTTCGAAATTCGTGATTAATATATCCTATAAACAGACCAATATGAATTGTAGTGCTCAATTATTTTTCTGCGCGACGAGCTTTCAGGTCTGTTTCAATTTTAACCTCCATTTTTTTGTCGATCGCATAGAAGAAAAGCAAACCAACCCCAATCAGGAAGGGAATTGAAGGATACACACTCACAAGCATTCTGGCACCGGTGGCTACCGATTCTGGTTGAAGTGCATGACCGGCAGCGCCGCTTTCGTTAGGAATATATCCGTAGAGATGCAGAATCCAGGTAACCAATGAACCTCCAATGGAGAGTCCGGCTTTAAGACCGACCATCATTGCGGAGAAGATAATTGCGGTTGCTCTGCGGTTTGTTTTCCACTCTGAAAAGTCAGCCACATCGGCAATCATAGCCCAAAGCACCGGAACTGTAATTCCGTAGAAGAAGCCATGCAGAATTTGCGAACAGAACATTAAAGCCACACTGGTTGGGGCAAAGAAGTAAAAAATCAGGATAAAGATGGTAGAGACAAACAAACCAAAACGATAAACATCCCGTTTACCATATTTATCAGCCAGTTTTTTCGACAGCCCGATACCAATCAACTGAAATACGATGCCACCGCCGTTGAACAGACCAAAACCAGTTGCCACAGGATCGGAACCCGAAATATTAATTCCCAAATGACCTAACAGAGCCAATATCGGACTGATAAAGTTTGTCAGAGCCGTTTTATCTACATAATTATTAAAATAATAGACGTAAGATCCGCCCTTCATGGCAAGAGTAACAAAAATCAAAATGGTCAATGAAAGCATGATCAGCCATGGCTTGTTCTTAGTAAGGTCGGAAAGGTCTTCCTTGAGAGAGGATTTTTGTTCTGCAGAAGGAACGATACGTTCTCTGGTTGTAAAGAAGGTTATGAGCAACATAACGGTACCCACAATGGCCAACCATGTCATAACGGCTTCAATCCCGACGGCTTTATCTCCGTGGCCGGCATATTCTATGATAGGCAACATAAATACCTGAACAAAGAACTGAGCAAACATTACGGCAATAAAACGGTAAGAAGAGATACTGTTACGCTCGCTCATTTCACCGGTTAGCACACCGCTCAATGCCGAATAAGGCAAGTTGCTGGAAGCATACAGTAACAACAGGAACGTATAGGTAACCGCTGCATAAATAAGTTTTCCTTTGTAAGAAAAGTGAGGAGTTGAAAACGCCAAAAATGCCATAACCCCGAGAGGAATAGCCGTGTACAGAATCCACGGTCTGAATTTACCCCATTTGGAGTTTGTTCTATCAGCGAGGGCTCCAATTATCGGATTAAAGATAAATGCTGCAACCAAGCCTACAGCAAGCATAATGATTGACGCATCGGTATTTTTCAGACCATAAATATCAGTGTAAAAATACGCTAAATAGGTAATCAAAGTTTGGAAAACCAGATTGGCCGCCAAGTCACCAAGACTATAGCCAATCTTTTCAAATACAGACACTTTTTGAGATTTCAAATCCATGATATTAATTTAATTATTTGTATATAGTTTTTTATTCAACACGAAATGAATATTATTGTTCTATCTAAAATTGTGCTACAAACAAGCTACGATGTACACTGGCATGGTTGTCAAACCCGATTCTTGATACCCCCTACCTTGCTAAAGAGTCTTTCCCAACACGTGCTTTACAATTTTCATCTATAGGTTCCGAGGAACCTTTTAAGAATACACCGTATCTTTAACAAAGACAGAACATTCGGTTCCATTAATCGCATCCAAAATAAACAGAAACAGGCAAAATACTCAAAGACTACAAAAATGCCATAAAATAATGGTTCTGGCTTTTTATTTTGAGTAATTCAGTTTCGATTTTGAATAATTTTCAATAACAGAAAAGAATGAAGTAACCTCTTTTGTAGGAAACTTCCATTCCCACCAGAAACCACTTTCAATACAGTTCGCTTGTCCTGAACGGAGACGCTGGAAGGCCTTCCTTGTTGTACAGGTTAGCGCCTTCAGGATTGTTACTCCATGCATATCGTACCGCTACCGGCTGTGTTACTTTATTGCTGCTGACAATAACAGTATTGCCCACAACATGAGCTTCGGCAGGAAGATAGTTGCCGTCTTTTCCGCAAACTTCAAAACAATTCAACGTTTTTCCGTTCTTTGCAACCATACCGCTTCCAGTATTTGTAAAGCTCAGAATCATCTGATTACCTGTAATCTTCAGCGTACGGTAAATCGGTCCCAAATATACGATTTTATTCTCTCCGTAAGCTACTTTTCGGGCAGCTAAGGCCAAACGAGCACCCAAATCTTTCTTATTCACCGGGTGAATATCGTTCCATTCGCCGATGTCGATGCTGACAGCCATACCTGTATTCGGCACAGCAGAAAGCGTTTTGAGCTGAGTTTCGCGCAGGTAAGCCCAATCATATTTTGTGCTCTCAATATTTACTTCGACAAAATTGGGCAATTGCGCGTAAATAAAGGGGAAATCGCCCTGCTGCCACTGATTTCTCCAGTCGCTTATCAATGTTTTGAACAACGAAAAATGTTCGAACGCCTTGCTGGTATTCGATTCGCCCTGATACCAGAGAACACCTTTGATGCGATAATTCAGCATTGGAGCAAGCATACTATTGAAGAGTGCCGTCGGAATTTTACCGGTAAACAAACGCTCTTCCAAAGGATCGGCAACGAAACCGGCTTTATATTTCCAGTCGCCCTCCAGATTAATGGTTTGTCCGCCGGAGGTCAATTCGTATTTTTTGCCGGGAACAAAACCTCCGTGGCGTATGTAGTTTATTATCCTTACAACGATCGTATTGCTACCCTCATGCAGAACACCCTCCGGTATCTTATAGTTTCGCTCCAAATATTGAGATCCAATGCCTCCAATAAAACGTCCGTTGATAAAGACGGAATCGGCATCCACTATTCGACCCAACCGGATATTTGCAGCTTTACCTGCCATAGAAGCCGGCACTTCAACCTCTCTTCTAAACCAGAATACACCGTTCTCGGCACCAAATTGACCTTCAGGCCAATAACCCGGAACGTGCATGGTAGACCAGTCGGAAGTGTTAAGCTTTGGATCTGTCCATGCCGGTTCACTTTTATACCCGGCATCATTCTGGCGCAATGTGTGATTCCAGTTCACAACCCGCTCATTATCCTGCTTATTGATTCTTTTCATCCACCCGGGATCTTTGAAACGTAGCTCATCTTCGTAATATTTCGGAAACGATTTGATGGCATCTTCGCTGATCCACGCTTCTGCAGAAGATCCTCCCAGCGAGGCATTAATCAATCCGATTGGCACTTTGTAAATCCGGTACAGATTCAAAGCGAAATAGTAACCGGCTGCCGTAAACATACGCAGGTTTTGAGGCGAAGCGCTTTTCCATTGCCCTGACTTGTAATCGACATCGCGACCATCGAAACGATACCCCGACGGGACATAAAACTGACGTATGAGAGAATTCTCCGACTTTGCAATGTCATCTGGATAGACCGAGGCCAGTGCTCCCATCGAGAGCCCCATATTGGATTGCCCGGAGCATACCCACACATCGCCAACAGCAATATCCTTCACGGTTATCGAGTTATTCCCGTCTATTTGCATGGTATACGGACCGCCCGCTTTAAGGTCGGAAAGCGTGATACTCCAATCTCCAGCGGCATTTGCTGTTGTTTGATAAGTGGCTCCGATAAACTGCACCGTTACTTTTTCGCCTCCGGAAGCCCAACCCCAGATTTTCACTTTGGCATTTCGTTGCAATACCATTCCGTCGCTAATCAGTTTAGGAAGCTTTACCTCTCCAAAAGCGGAAACTGAAGCTAAGAGCAGGCATAAAAACAGTTGTTTGAATTTCATGTTTTTGCAATTTGAATAAATTGAAAGTCTATCTTTGTTTTTTTACCCCAACCCCTGAAGGGGCTATAAATCTGCTGTTTTTACCAGAGCAACAGTTCCATGAAGGATAACGGAGCTAATTAGGAGTACAAAAACAAGACGATCTTTCAGTTTATCTGTTTATCAATAGAACATGGTTTTTTGAGATATCCTCCCTAAAAAACGAATTTATTTTTGAAGCAGATGATCTACCAATGCCGCAAGGTAAATGTAACCAGCACAACCATCGACCACAACTTCATTTTCGTACCAAATAAAGGGCCAGTCCTCTTTGTTTTCGTAGAAGTCGGGCTTGATAAGGTAGTTACCGGGAACCATCCCGCCGGGAATGGAGGTGAAGTCAGCACGATTGTTACCGTAAGTCACCCGCTTGGAATTGACACCCACACCGGAAACAAACGAAATGCTGGATGCCGGATGGCAGCCCAAAATATAGTTCAATCCGCGGATGGCATACTCCCGGCTGATAATATCGGGAAAGTATTCATACAGCTTTGCATTATTCAGCGACCAGTCGACGATGGAGAAATTGCTGCCGGGAGAGTAGAATCCACCTTGTCCCAGAGGCACTCCGTAAGGATTTTTATCGATTAAAGCATCCAGTTCTTTTTTTGTGTTCAGGGCAATAGCCTTCAAATCGGTTTTGTACACTTCGTCCATAAAAGGAATGGCCTTCAACAAAGTCCGGAGAGAGCTTGCGCCGAAGGACATCCGCTGCTGACCTCCACCGAAACTCTTTTTTACTTCCGGCCATATTTTGGCAAGAAAATCGGAATATTTTTTGTCTTTGGTCGCCAACAGCAATTCAATCGTCAGCGTAGCTTCCTGACCGACAGACATCGATCTCATAAAAGCCGGAGAAAAATCCGGCATATCGTTTTCGACCGGCGTTTCCTGCTTATTCAAAACATTGTCGTTCCATACCTTCTGAGCAGTAGCCAAACATTCGGCAGAGAGACTGTCGTTATACGATTTCAAGGCACGGCTGGCTGCTGCTAAAGCTGTGGCCGAACCAACGTCACCCATCGGACTGTGACTGGTAAATGCCCACCGGTCGTCCATCGTTCCGGAGGTGAAACCATCTTTCTGGAAAGGTTTCAGGTTCGGATTATAGACTAAGCCGTCAGTAAGATTTCCGGCATCACCAATCATGTCGTACTGCCATAAGTGAGGTTGTACAATGCCGCGGATAGAGTGGCCGAATGCACGGAACTGAGCCATCAGTGCCAGCGTTCCGTGTTCTATCTGTTGCAACAAATCGGGAACACCATCGGGATGATGAATGGCCACATATTTGCGATTTTTG
>JAUZOL010000193.1 GCA_030706455.1 Bacteroidota bacterium | reverse complement strand
TAGCTGAACTGAGCAATGTCTTTTTCGTAATCGCCCGATGCACGCAGGCTTATCTTCCCGGAGGAAAGTTTTTCTTCAATCGTACGGTTTTTATATTGATCGTAGAATCGAAGGACGAAGCCGTCGTTGTTTTTCATTACGCCCAAACTGGCATAAGGCATGTTCAGATATGCCAAACCTGCATAGTCGCCCGGCTTCAAAGCACTTGCATCCAGCACTGCGGTAGCATACGATTCGGGGCCGACGACGCGTTGAGTCAAGGTATTTTTTGCCCAGAGCAAATCGTTGGCAGGCAAAGTATGCAAACGCAATGCTCCTTTTTTCTTATTAAGCTCCCATTTGGCAGCCACCGGATTGTGGTTCCACTGCCAAACGGATTGCAGTGCCGGACCTGAAAAATCATCGTTGCGCTGGTAAGGAGCCGAAGGAGTTGTCTGCGCAGCTACATTCGGTTTGAGCCAGGTGCGGGGCGAACGGCCCAAATTGCCCTGAAGCCCGAAATAGGGCCAGCCATCCTGCCAGGTAACCGGAGAAAGGCATGTGGTGCGACCAACAGACATAAAGTCGATCATCGAAAAGCCCCACCAATCTCCATTGGGCAAATCGACAATACCACCCTGATGCATTGGCACAGCACCGAAATAGTTGTTGCCCGCTGGTGTAAGTTGAAATTTGAAACCGGGAGCCGGAACCTTAGACCCTATACCGACATTGTCCGTCAGCCATCCCCGCTGAAACCCGAAAGTCTCTTCTGCGCTGATAACGGTTGTTTCATACGGCCCATACGGCTTATCGGCACGGGCACATTGCATCCGCCCTGTGGGGGAATAATTGGCACTGATAATGTAATATTTCCCCTTTATTTTGTACATGTGATGTCCTTCGCCCATGTTGTTCCCGGCAGGAATAATAATCTTGTCGCTGCCTTCCACAATGCCGCTAAAGTCTGGTTTCAGTTCTACCAGATGCACCTCGTTATATTTGTAAACGGCATAAATCTTCCCGTCTTCGTCGAAGAGAATGGACAAATCATAAATCTCGATATTGAGCGGTTTATGTATCCATGGACCTTTCGGATCTTTGGACATAAACACCTGCATCCCATGATTGTTCACGTTGGTAAAAATGTAGAACATGCCGTTGTGATAGCGGATACACGGTGCCCAGATACCTTGCCCGTAAGCCTCTTTCCCATTTTCGAGATTAAAATCATCGCCCAAATTGAGGTTTTTGAAACAATAACCTAAAAATTCCCAGTTGACCAAATCTTTGGAATGCATCACTACCACGCCCGGCATGGCATGCATAGTGGTACCTGCAAGGTAAAAATCATCTCCTACCCGGATCATATCGGGATCAGAAAACTCGTCGTAAAACAGAGGATTGGTGTAAGTTCCGTTACCATTGTCGGCCGTCCACGTCTGTGCAAACGACATACAGGAAGCAAAAACAAACAAAACCGTCAGAATGACACTCTTTCTATGGTGCATGGCAATAGAGATTGTATAAATTAGCTGATTAGACATTAATGTATAGACGTTTGCATTCTGCGACCTCTCCCCTATCCCTCTCCCGAGAGAGAGGGGAAAAATCTGCAAAACAAATTAAACTCTAACTATTTCACAGCCTTACTCCTCCTCCCCTCGGGGGAGGAGGTTGGGAGGAGAGGTCTGATGGCAATACTTATTTTTTTGTTTTGATTCTAATCACGGTCAACGACATGGCCGGAGCTGAATAATTGAATGATTTTCCGACTTTCACCGTTGATGACACCGGAGCCACTTTTTGCGGATTGTCAAGCGTATTTTCGGCATCGGCATCTCCGCTCAAGACTGTCTGTTCGGCCTGCGATGCGATACTTCCAAACTGACCCAAATTAATTTTCATCGGTTTCGGAGCGTTTCCGAAATTGACCATTTTCACTATGATATCGCCGGTTTTACTATCACGGACACACGACGCGGCAAGGTTTTGATCTTTTTCATCCTTCGAAATCACCTTATCAAAATAGTAATCACCCTGATTGGCCGAAAACATCTTTTGTACATAGAAATTCGGTGTCGGATTGATCTTTACATTATCAAAAAAGATCATGTCGGTCTTCCACTGTGTGAAGTCTTTCTTGGCCAGCAAGGGAGCATACGAAGCCATACGTACCACGTCACCATTGCGTTCGAGCGAGGTCATGTAAGCCGCCTCGGCAATAGCATTGCGCAGCTTGTTACCCCACGAAGCGTATTCGCCCAGATAAACCTCTGTCGCATTGCGCTTGTAAGAATCGTAACGGGTCTGATGAGAAATAAACCAATCGGGGCTGGTATAGTAATGTTCGTCAACAATAGGAATTTTCAGGTCATCCGCCAATTTCCAACCCTTGGTAAAATCTTCACCATCGGGAGCCGGGCCTACCGTTCCAACAACAGTCACTTCCGGATGTTTGGCTTTGACAGCTGCAAAAATCATTTTGAAACGTTCTTCAAATTCGGGAGTAATTTTATCCTCGTTACCAATGCCGATATACTGGAGATTGAACGGAGCCGGATGACCCGCAGCGGTACGTTTGGCTCCCCACACAGATGTAGCGGGACCGTTGGCCCATTCAATCAGGTCGAGCACCTCCTGAATATATTCCTGCATTTCGTTCATGGGAATCGCCTTTTGACCGGTTCCTCCCACTTGCCATGTACCTCCCGAATTCTGACAACTTACTGCTGCCGGCAAAACGGGCAAAGGTTTGGCTCCTATATCCTCACAAAAACGGAAATATTCGTAATAGCCGAGTCCGGCTGTTTGATTGTAACCCCATATGTTACGCTGCTCTTTGCGAGTTTCGAGCGGACCGATGGTGTTTTTCCAGCGGTACATATTGCCCAATCCGTCGCCATGCGCAAGACATCCGCCCGGGAAACGGATAAAGCGCGGCTTCATGTCGGCCAGCATCTGAGCCAGATCGGCGCGCATCCCATTCGGACGGTTTTTAAAGGTCTTTTCGGGGAACAACGAGATCATATCCAGTCCCACTTTCCCTGCACTAGTAGCCAAAACAACCAGATTGGTCGTATCGCAATTAGCCGACGGAATAAGAGTGGCGCTATATTTTTTCCAGTCGGAAGCAGCCACCGATACGGTTGTCTGTGCAAGAATTTTCCCTTTCAATGTTTGCAGGCAAATGGTAAATGCCACCGGCTCGTTGCCAAGTTGGCGGGCAAACATCGAAAAATCATATTTGTCGCTCGCCTTTACAACCATGCCCTCAAAACCGGAGTTTTTAATTCCTACGCCCGAAATCCCGGTGTATTTTGCCTCGTGTCCGATATGCTCGATATCCAGAACCACGTAATGCGGATTGTTGGGATGAATGGGTGCAGTAGTTTCCACATTGATTCTGCCATACGAAAATCCGGGAGCAACATATTCCCAATACGAAAAGGGATTCCAAGTTTTCTGCTCAGTAGGATTATACTCGAACGAACGGTTCTGTACCATTTCGGCATACAAACCGCCATCAGCAGAGTAGTTGATATCCTCAAAAAACAACCCGAAAAGGTCGGAGCTGATTTTCTTACCCCCTTTGGCCGCCTGCGAAGAAAACGAGATAAACAGGAAGAACAAGAGAATAATAATTGTCGCAAACAGCGAATGAGATTTTAGATTCATAAATCGGATGTAATGTGTTTTATTGCATTAAATTGACTACATGATGACCTATCGGAAGATCAGGTTACTTTCTCAACAATCGGATATAATAGACTGATGCGGTCATATTTTTCTGTTGAGGAACAAACTTCACTCTTACAAAATCTTTTCCGGCAACGGCAGCATCAGGAATCGCGTATTCGACATTCTGGAATTTGTTGCTGTTCCATTTGCCCGAGAGGTTTTCCGAAGTCAGTTTCACGTCATCAATATAAATATCGAAGTTCCGCGGTCCCTTTTCATTCCCCCAATAGCGGATTAACAAGCTCAGGTTCGTCTCTTTGTTGGTACTCAGGCGATAGCTGAAATAACCGCCATCGCGGGCATCGCGCCAAAACTCGTCCTGGTTATTACCTGTGTTGGAGTTTTCTTTCTGAATAAAATGGTCGGTTTCGGGCTGTTGTTCGCCGGGAGCAACAAAGTCCACAGTACGTTTTTGTAAGGCCAGCTTTTGTTGCTCTACCTGAGCAAGCGAGTCGGCAAAAGAGCGATACTGACTGTCGGACAACCTCATCCAGTACATTTCGTAACGAGCATCGTGAATTTTATAGAACGGCTCGAGCACCGCGTCGATCTTATTAGCCATTTTAATGCCCGACAGGCTGAAGGTCATCGGTTTTCCGGCTACAGGAACAATCTTACCGGACAGAGTAGACTCGTTATCTTCAATAATGACCGGAGCTTCATTCAACGGCATCTTTTTACCCCCGGCAATATGCCCCCAGCGGCTGTCACCTGCCACCAATCCGGTCAGATCTTCCGTCCCGGTTTTGGCAGCAAGCACAATCGGACCATGCATAAACGCAATGTAGTTGGGCACGTTGGGCAATTGCACCACCGAATTGTGCATCGGAAGTTCAACCGTTACCACATCTCCTTGTTTCCAGGTCCGTTCCACAGCAACATACGATGAGGGATGAGCGGTATAGGCGACCGCTTTCCCGTTAACCGTTATTTTTAATGCCCCATCAGCCACCCAGTAAGGGTAACGGATCATCAGTTTGAAACGTGCATTACCGGCTGTAACGGTCAGTTTCGTCTTTTCTTCATTCGGAAAATTGGTCTCTTGTTTGATTTTCAGCCCTTTTTCTTCCCAATTCAACACCGAAGCCATAAACAGGTTGACAAATAAAGAATCGTGTTGATGGGTATAGATAAACTGTCCGTATTTTCCGTGATTTTCCATGCCGCTACCCACACAGCACCACATACCTTCGTTGGGAGCCGAATAGACCCGGTAGTGACGCGGACGCGCCGGCGTAAAATAGACATATCCGCCGTGATCGGGATGCTGGGTCGAAAGAATATGGTTGTACATGGTTCGTTCGTAATAATCGGCATAGTTTGCCGACGGATGCAGGCGGAAAAGGTCTTCGGTAAGTTTGAGCATGTTGTACGAATTGCACGATTCGGGACCTTCCACATCGTTCACAAAATCTGTACAGGATGCCACGCTGGGGAAAAATTCGCGGCGACTGTTGCCTCCGAATGCCAGAGTACGGTTCGAGGTCACCGTTTCCCAAAAGAACTTTCCGGCTTGCAGGTAAGCAACATCGTTGCTCAACTCCCCTATCCGTTGAAAGCCGATTGCTTTCGGCACTTGCGTATTGGCATGTTTGTTGTCCAGATTGTCTTTCCCCTGCGACATCGGATCGAGCAACATTTTATGCGAAAAACGTTCAGCCGCAGTGAGGTATTTTTTATCGTGGGTCATCTGATAAGCATCAGCAAGCACTTCATTCATGCCTCCCTGCTCGGTATCGAGCATCGATTGCATTTGAGCTTCGGAAAGCGATGCGGTAACCGAAATTGCCCAGTCACAGAATTTCAGGAACATTGTTTTGGCCTGCTCATTTCCGGTATACAACCAGGCATCACGGAGTCCGGCATACATTTTATGCACGTTGTACCAAGGAACCCATGCCGCACGAAAAGCCGCAAAATCGCCTTTCTGAAAAGTGCTCCAGATGGCTTTGCTGTTGGGAACAGCTCCCACGTACCCTTTGCCCCAGTCGCTATTTTTAGCGGCATTCGCATCCTGACAGGCTTTCAGTTCAGCAAGCATGTAATCCATCCGTTTTTTGCATTCGGCATTGCCCGTTGCAGCATAGTTGATTGCCAACGCCGACAGGTAATGGCCGCCCACATGTCCGTCCAGGCCGTCCCAGTTGACATAACTCTTCGCTTTTGCCGGCAATCCGGCTTCTTTGCGGTAACCTGCCAACAGACGGTCAACATCATATTTCAGCAGGACCTGAATATTCAAATCGCGGGCGTGTTTGAACGGACCGTCAAGTAAGGTCACATCCCGCAAAGGGAATTCGTTGGGATATAGTTTTGTCTGTGCGAAGGCATTGATGGATGCCGCTAAAAAACAGAAAAAAAGCAATGATGCTAAAACGGTTTTTTTCAAAAGTCTGTTCATACCGGAATTCGATTTATTTTAGTACTGTTATTTTGTTGGGGAGAACTTATAAAACACCACCCCATGTACAGGCACTTTCAGAGAAAGCTGTCCGTTCGTTGCATTGATTACGGATACATTCTTTTGCCTCCACAAATCACGTACAACCTGCTTCCCGGATATTCCGAGTTTTGCAAAATCTTTATATGAAAGCTGGGCTATCTCAAGACCGAAATTGCAAAAACCAACCGCTTTGCTACCATCTTCGAGTTCT
>JAUZOL010000192.1 GCA_030706455.1 Bacteroidota bacterium | reverse complement strand
GGCAATGTCTGGAGTGTGAACAAAAATCCGTCACACGGAACGGTAACTCTGAATGCGGATGGAACATATATTTATATTCCGACACCTAACTATCACGGAACGGATACGTTTGCATATACGCTGACGGATGTAGACGGTGACCAGTCTACAGCTACGGTGGCGATCACAGTTACTCCATTGGCTGAAAAGCTTTTGATTATAAAGCAATCCACTAAGCCCCAACAGACGAGTGATGGGTCGTTTATCTGGAAGTATACCATCTCACTGACCAATCTTCAAAATATCATCGTGGATAATATTCAGGTAGAAGATGACCTTTCAAAAGTCTTTACTCATGGAGAAAGCTTCAAGGTGACAAATATTACGGCTTCCGGTAATTTAAAGGCTAACAGCCTGTATGATGGATTGAATTCAATTTCTACGTTGTTGTCCGGAAGTTATCTTTCTCCTTTGGCCAAAGATTCTGTTGTTATCGAGGTGCAGGTATATTCGCATGATTACATTGGTAACGTGTATAATCAGGTGTTATTTGAAGGTTTATCGAGCGGTACCGGCCAAATCAGGGATGCTCTGTCGGACGATCCTAACAATACAGAGACAGGTCAGAACAGTCCGCGTGCGACAATTACCTTCGTGCCAGAGGTGGAACTCCATATTCCGGGAGGATTTTCGCCAAATAAAGACACATATAACGACGCTCTGGAGATTGTTCATTCAGGTAACATTACTTTGAGTATAGAAGTCTTCAACCGTTGGGGTACGAGGGTTTATCGTAATGCAGATTACCGCGATGACTGGGATGGCAAGGGTGTGGATAACCTTTTGGGAAAAGATCTTCCCGGAGGTACTTATTTCTATGTTATTGTCACGACCAACAAGAAGACCTCCGAGGTAAAGAAAATCACTGGATCCCTGACGCTGCGTCGTTAATTACAAAATTTGTCCAATTTTAAGCACTATATAAAACCCAATAGACATGTCATCGGCTAAAAAGCTAATTTATCAGTTATCGGTTCTTTTTTGCAGAAAGACGCTTTTCCTTGTTTTGAGCACATTCACGTTGACGGGTACTCTTCAGGCCCAGCAGGAACCCATGTATTCTCAGTATATGTTCAATATGTTGAATATTAATCCGGCGTATGCGGGGAACCGGGCATCGGACAATATTACGGTTCTTTACCGCAATCAGTGGGTCGGATTTGATGGGGCGCCCAAGACGGGAACCGTTTCGTGGGATCGTCGCAACGAAGATAGCAATGTGGGTTACGGCCTTCAGGTGTATGATGACCGTTTGGGTATAGAACGAACCACCGGTGTGCAGGCTTTTTATTCGTATCATTTACCTTTCGAGAATTCATTTTTGGCTCTGGGCTTGAGCGGGGGAGTGCTTAATTATCGAGCCAACTACAGCGAGGTGAGTACCATCAAGGGAGGCGACCCTGTTTTTCAGGATGATGTTAACGGCTGGTTGCCCACCGCAGGTTTTGGTATTTTATACGCTTCGGAGTATTGGTATCTGGGTTTGTCGGTTCCGGCTCTGCTTCACACTAAGATCAACGCGATTAATTATCTTAATCAGAATAATTTTGGTGCCAATAATCACTATTTTCTTACAGGAGGTTATACCTTTGATATTAATGATAATGTGAAACTGAAACCATCGGTATTGCTCAAGGCGGTTAAAGGTGCACCTCTGCAATGCGATTTCAGTATGAATGCATGGTTTCAGAATGTTTTGGGGGTAGGCGTGAGCTACCGTACGGGAGATGCCCTGGTGGGTTCTGTCGAATTTCAACTATTGCCGGAACTTCGATTGGGATATGCCTACGATTATACGCTTTCTGATTTGAAGAGTTATAACCGGGGAACTCACGAGATCATGCTTCGGCTCGAACTCAAGAGCGACCATAACGGGCTGATACTTTCTCCCCGTTATTATTGATATTAACAAGTAACCATAACATACAATTCATATGCAAAATATTATAGCAAAGAGTGGTAAAGTGGTACTGTTCCTCTTTTTTTTGTTGGGAATGTCTTATGTGAACGGTCAAGCGCAGGGACAACTCCAAAAAGCAGATTTGGCCTATCGTGAACTGAAGTTTTCACTGGCTGTTGGATACTATGAAGCATACCTGAGTCAGGGTACAACTCCTAGTCCGGGCGTATTACAACGCCTTGCCGACAGTTATTGGCAGATGCGCAACTATCCGGAGGCTCTACGGGTATATACCAAACTTTATCCGAATGGAAAAGGAAACTCTACTGCTCAGGAACAATTCCGCATCGGGGAACTCTACGCACGCCGGGGCGATTATGAAAATGCCACCAAATGGCTGTCGGGGTTGCCGGGTTTTGCCGACAAAATAAAAGCTTACCGTCCGGACAGGTTGCTGATAGCGAAGGGTGATACGTCGCTGTGGAATGTTGGTTATCTGACAATGAACAGTGCCTACCGCGAATTTTGCCCTTATCTCTACGATCAAACCTTATTGTTCAGCAGTAACCGGCCTATGGCAACCCGAAAGAAAGCCTTCGGTTGGGATGGAGGTTACTACTCCCGCTTGTGGCAGGTGCCTGTTTCTCAGTTGCAGGCGCAGGGAACAGTGCCTTCTACGGAGCAGGTTTCTAAGGCGAAAACAATCAAAACATTGCAAGCAAAGTATAAACGTTTGGCAGGTGTATTTTCCGGTAGCGATGCCGATGCATCCGTCCGGACAAGGAGCGCGTTTCTGAAAGCAGAATACCTGAAAGCGGATAGTGCATTTTTGGGCACATTGATCTCGGGTCTGGATAAACTCCAATATAATTCGGGTGGGCTCTCCATTGACGATGCGGGGATGGTTTATTTTTCAGCCAACTATAACAAACCCGACAAGCACGGCGTGAACCGCATTCGCCTGATGGAGGGTCGCTACAGTAATAATGCCATCAAGCATGTAAAAGCATTGCCTTTTGGAGATCCGAAGAGTTACTCTGTGATGCATCCGGCCATTAATAAAGATGGTACGATTTTAGTATTCAGTAGCGACAAGAAGGGCGGCCCCGGACGATATGACCTCTATTTTAGCAAGCGCTCAGACAGAAATAAACATTGGATGGAACCCTTCGTGATCCCCGGGAAGGTGAATACACCCGGTAACGAGGTTTTCCCGTCTATTTCCGCTGATGGTTACCTTTATTACAGTAGCGATGGCAAGGAAGGCTTGGGTGGCCTGGACATCTACCGGGTCAAGCTGGAAGATGCTATCATGGGTGTTGGCATCCCTGAACATATGCCATCTCCGGTCAACAGTACCAGCGATGATTTTGGGTGGACTCAGGCTCCGGACGGGAAACTGGGTTATTTTACTTCCGACAGGGTTAGCAGCGAAGATAATATTTATTCGGCTCGTTATAATGAAAAAGAAGGTCTCAGAGTAGAGCTTGCAAATGAAAACAAAACACTTGCAGGTTTCGTGCGCGATCGCCAAACGATGGAGTTACTCAAGGGAGCAACAGTGTTTCTATGGGATAAAAGCGAAAACAAAGTTTACGTAGCCAAGACTAATAAAGCCGGAAAATACGCCTATATTGTCAATAAGAGTTGTGATGTGGTGATTCTGGGAACGGAAAAAGGTTATGGAAAAGATTGTCTGGAGATGAAAACATCTATGGGTAAGTCATCTGAAGGGTCGGAACAGCTGGCTCCACATGATCTCTTGCTGGATAAATTTCCGCAGAACTTCAAATGGAGGTTGAGCAATATACATTACGACTTCGACAAATGGAATATTCGAGCTGATGCCCGTCCTATACTCGATAGTGTGGTTGCTATCCTGAAATCTTACCCGATCAAGGTAGAGTTGGGTTCGCATACCGATTCCCGTGGTTCTTTCTCGTATAACGACGCTTTGTCTCAACGAAGGGCAGAATCGGCGGTTGCATATATTGTTTCAAAAGGTATTGATCCCACCAGGATTATTGCCAAAGGGTATGGAGAGCATCATTTGCTGAACAAATGTGCCGACTGTGTTCCTTGTAGCGAAGTAGCTCATCAGGTTAACCGTCGTACGGAGATCAAAGTGTTGGTTGGTCAGCCTACCAATGTGCCGCAAGGATTCGATGCGTCGGGCTACAAGACTGGTGATGTGATAGATGTCGATAAACTGCCGGCTACATTGTTTGAAAAATGTAAATAGAAGTAGTTTTTAAGGTAAGAGAATTGGTGCTGTTTTTTTTAATGAATTGGAGTAGAGGTCGCTATTTTTGATAGCGGCCTTTCTCTTTTTAGCCCACTTCTGTGGTTATTGTTCTACGCAAATTTTAGCTACCTTTGCAACACCTTTACGCAAAGTAGAAAGTAAGCAAATATACTTATCTGTCAGTTGATTAATGAACGATATCATTCACCTTTTGCCTGATTCTGTCGCCAACCAGATTGCTGCCGGCGAAGTAATTCAACGTCCGGCTTCAGTGATAAAAGAGTTGGTGGAGAATGCAATTGATGCAGGCGCCGGCAATATTCAGGTGGTCTTGAAGGATGCAGGACGAACACTGATACAGGTGACAGACGATGGTAAGGGAATGTCAGAAACGGATGCCCGAATGGCCTTCGAACGCCATGCTACTTCAAAGATCAGTTCGGCTGCCGATTTGTTTGCCCTGCGTACAATGGGATTTCGGGGCGAGGCGCTCGCTTCTATTGCTGCGGTAGCGCAGGTCGAATTGAGGACACGCCGTAAAGAAGATGAACTGGGTACTTTTATCAATATTGCAGGGTCGCAGGTGGAAAGCCAGCAGCCGGGCAATTGTCCGACAGGGACTTCTTTTTTTATTAAGAATCTCTTTTTTAACGTTCCTGCCCGAAGAAAATTTCTCAAATCGAATGAAACCGAGCTCCGGCATATTATCACAGAATTTATACGGATTGCATTGGTATACCCTGAATTGCATTTTTCCCTTACACACAACGATACGGAGATTTACGAACTTGCTGCCACTAACAGAAGACAGCGTATTGCTCATATCTTCGGCAATAAAAACAATAATTTTAGCCGGCAACTTCTTCCGATTGATACAACTACCACGTTAGTCAATATCTCGGGCTATGTGGGAACGCCAGAAACTGCTCTGCGAAATGCCAATCAATATTTTTTTGTGAACGGACGGTATATGCGCCATCCCTATTTTCATAAAGCAGTGATGCAGGCTTACGACAGGCTTTTGGCAAACGATGCAGGACCAAACTATTTTATCTATTTTGATATTGATCCGGGTAGCATCGATGTGAATATTCACCCGACAAAGACCGAAATCAAATTTGAGAATGAAGCTGCTATCTGGCCGATTATTACCGCAGCAATCAAAGAAGTGCTCGGCAAGTCGAATGCGGTACCGAGCATTGAATTTGATGTGGAAGGTGCCATCGATATTCCTTTAATCGACAGGAGCCGTCCCGCCATTCCGCCACAGGTAAAGGTGAATCCTGCCTACAATCCGTTCGAGACTCATTCTGAACGACCTAATTATTCCCGTCCGCCTATGAACTGGGAAAAATTGTATCAGGATTTCGAAAAGCCGGTATCACAGCCATCGTACGAAGCTCCGGTTGCCGAAATGGAACCGATGGTTGTGCCTTCTTTGCTTTCGTCAGTGATAGATCAGTCCGATCCTTTGCCGGAAACCAGCAATTATCTTTTGTACAAAGGCCGTTACATCATTACCGGCGGTAAATCAGGTGTAATGCTCATTGATAAGCAAAGAGCCCATGTGCGTGTGTTGTTCGAGCAGTTTATGGAACAACTCAACAGTCGGCACGGTATTTCGCAGCAGTTGCTTTTCCCCGAAATAGTGGAACTAAATGCGGCCGATGCCCTTGTTTTGCAGACGGCTATTGAAGAACTGGGTTGCGTTGGACTTGATATAGCATTGTTTGGTAAACAAACGTTCTCAATCAACGGTATTCCGGCCGGACTCGAAGGCAAGGATGTTCTTCCTATAGTGGAGAGCATCATTGACTGCATCAAAAATAAAGATGCCAATGTGAAAGAGGTGTTGCACGAAAACATTGCACTCACACTGGCAAAAGCGGCTGCCGTAGGCTATGGACAACCAATGGCATTTGAAGAAATGGATCATTTGGTGGGTCAGCTGTTTGCCTGTTCAAACCCCAATTATACTCCGGATGGAAAGAAGATTGTGGTGGTACTGAGCAACGAAGAGATTGAAAAAAAATTCTGATAATGGCAGTGTCGTGATTACGCATTTAAGATTTTGGCAAATAAAAGACACTAAATTTCTAAAGGATGCTACGTCAGATTAGGATCGGCCTTGTCCGGTGAGCCAAAAAACAAGAGAGGCAAGCGTAAAATTGTCCATTGTTTGAAGCTCCTGACGAAAGGAAGGGGCAAGTTTGGACAATTTAGCTTGACGAGCGCCGGTTTTTTGAGCGAAGCGGGCATAG
>JAUZOL010000191.1 GCA_030706455.1 Bacteroidota bacterium | reverse complement strand
CAACCATCTTCAGAACCCGCCATAAAAATAGATGACAATGAACAATGACCGCCGCGACATATTGCTCCGATTTGGTATTGTGTATGTAATAATACTGGCAGTAGCCGCCGCAATTGTTTTCAAAATAATTGACATACAATATCTTGAACGACCAATATGGATGAAGTTGGCCTCCAGGTTGACGCAGGCCGACAGAGAGGCTCCGGCTAACCGCGGCAATATCTTTGCAGCCGACGGAGAACTTCTGGCAAGTACATTGCCAAAATACTACCTCTACATGGACATGCGGTCTGACGCGTTGCATGACACTCTAAAGAATCACAAGAAGCCGCTTTTCTATGAAAAAGTAGACTCTCTGGCAATGGCACTTTCCCGAAAGCTTGGGGACAAGTCAAAAGACGAATATAAAAGAAGCCTCATCAGCGCCTTCAAACGGGTCGACAAACGCTTTTTACTCTACCCTTACCTGGTGTCATTCTCCGACATGCAGCAAATCAGAAAATTCCCGTTGTTCAATTTAGGAAAAATAAAAAGCGGGTTGTGTGAAGAAGTTTACGCGCGGCGTGTGCGTCCTTTTGGCGATTTGGGATCGAGAACCATCGGCGATATTTACGGAGACGGAGCCCGTGGCGGTAAAAACGGCATCGAACTTGCATTCGATTCGTTGCTCAAAGGCAAACCGGGAGTGTTCTCACGCCAACGAATCGCTGGAAGATGGGAAAACGTAGTAGCCGTTCCACCTGAAAACGGAGCCGATATATTCACCACCCTTGACGTTTCCATTCAGGACATTACCGAAAGTTCGCTTCTGAAAGAGATGACAGCGCTGCAAGCAAATGAAGGCTGTGCCGTTGTGATGGAGGTAAATACCGGAGAGATTAAAGCCGTTGCCAACCTTGGTCGCTTGCCGGACGGAAGCTATGCCGAACGCCGCAATGAAGCCTTTGCAGATCAGGGAGAACCGGGCTCAACATTTAAAGTAGCTTCCATTATGGCTGCCCTCGATGACGGATTAATTTCCGAAAATGATACTGTGGATACCGGAAACGGACTTTATTCATTCTTTGGCCAGGTAATGAAAGACCACAACGCAGAAAAAGGAGGATATCATAAAATATCTGTCGCTCAGGCCATCTGGTATTCTTCCAACGTGGGCGTCTCGAAAGCAATTTACAATGCCTACAAAAACAATCCGGGGGCTTTTGTCGACAAGTTGTACAGCATGAAGTTGAATCAACGCATGCATTTTGACATTCCGGGATCAGGAAGGCCACATATCAAACATCCGAACGATAAGAATTCTATCTGGTCGAACACATCTCTCCCGTGGATGTCAATCGGATATGAAGTCGGCATGCCTCCCATTTACACACTGGCCTTCTATAATTCGATTGCCAATGGTGGCAAGATGATCCGTCCTTACTTAGTAAGATCGGTGCAACGGGATGGCAAAGTTATCAAATCGTTTACAACCGAAACCATAAACGAAGCCATCTGCAAACCGACAACCCTGACAAAAATCAAAGCAATGCTCGAAGGTGTTGTCACAAGCGGGACCGGTAAGAGTGTTGCATCACCGTTTGTAAAAATTGCGGGTAAATCAGGAACAGCGCAAATTTCGAAAGGCAGCGCCGGTTACAAATCGAACGGAGTCACCCACCAGGTTTCGTTCTGCGGCTATTTCCCGGCAGACAATCCCCGCTATACGGTTATTTGCGTGATTCGTCAACCACAAATAGGTATCGCATCCGGCGGACACATGGCCGGAGCTGTCGTTAAAGACATTGCGGAACTTGTTTATGCAAAGAAAATCACCGTAACGCCGAAAGAGATTGCAAAAACCAATAACACCCCGAAAATTCCGGCTGTGAAAGGTGGCAATTACAACGAAGTGCAAACCGTACTTTCCCGACTGGCAATCAACTTCATGGGAGACAAGGGCAACTATAAATGGATCCAGACTTTATCGGATGCAAGCAGCGTTCAGATACGCCCAATGGACAACAGAAGGAATTCGGTTCCCAATGTCGTTGGATTAGGGGCCAAAGATGCCGTATATTTACTGGAAAACATTGGCTTACGCACGCAACTGGTTGGTCGCGGAAAGGTGGTGGCTCAATCGCTTGCTGCCGGAGCCTATCCGCAGAAAGGCCAAACGGTTATTCTCTCATTGCAATAGAGACATAAATCAGAAATTCAACTATTAGATAAAGGACTTAAAATGCAGTTATCATCATTAATCCAAACCATAGATAGTATCAAGACGATCGGCAGCACCGACGTTGAGATTGCCAATGTACAGTTCGACTCGCGCAAAGCAACCGAAGGATCACTTTTTATTGCGACCAGAGGAACAGCAACTGACGGACACCAATATATATCTAAAGCAATTGAACAGGGAGCTACCGCAGTTGTTTGCGAAGAATTGCCTGAAACTCTCAACGATAAAGTCACTTATATTCTTACCGACAGCAGTTCTGAAGCGTTGGGACAAATAGCCCACACGTGGTTTGGAAAACCTTCCACAAAACTAACACTGGTTGGGGTTACCGGCACAAACGGCAAGACCACCACAGCGACCCTTCTCTATCAGTTATTCCGCAAATTCGGACACAAAAGCGGGCTGCTCTCTACCGTATGCAATTACATCGACGAACGTCCGGTAGAGGCCACACACACCACTCCTGACCCTCTTGAGCTCAACCAACTGCTGGCCGAAATGGTTTACGAAGGCTGTGAGTATGCTTTCATGGAGGTAAGCTCTCACTCTATCGATCAACGGCGTATTGCCGGGCTGCAATTTGCAGGCGGGATATTCAGCAACATCACCCGCGACCACATTGATTATCACAAAACTTTCGACGCATACCTGAAAGCAAAAAAACGTTTCTTTGACGATTTGCCCGAAACCGCATTCGCGCTCACCAATCTGGACGACAAAAACGGCATGGTGATGCTGCAAAACACCAAGGCTACAAAGAAAGCCTATTCCACACGTACACTGGCCGACTTCAGAGGCAAGATCATCGAAGAGAATTTTGATGGCATGCTTCTTCACATGAACGACATTGAGGTTGCAGTTCCGTTTATCGGACGTTTCAACGTATCCAATCTTCTGGCTGTATTTGGCACCGCTGTGCTTTTGGGCTGTCCGGAACACGACGTGCTGGTTCGCCTGAGCAGCCTCCAGCCTGTTTCAGGCCGTTTCGAGGCATTGCGCTCTCCCAATGGTTTCACCGCCATCGTAGATTACGCTCACACTCCAGACGCTTTGAAGAATGTACTCGGCACCATCAACGATATTGTCAATGGCAAAAGCCAGGTGATCACAGTGGTTGGTTGTGGAGGAAACCGCGACAAAGGAAAGCGCCCGATGATGGCCCGCGAAGCAGTGAGCGCCAGCAACAAAGTAATTTTTACATCGGATAATCCTCGCGATGAAGAACCAATGGACATCCTGAACGATATGCTTGCCGGCCTTAACGACGAAGAAAAACGCGGCACACTCACCATTCCCGACAGGGAACAGGCAATTAAAACAGCCTGTATGCTGGCTCAAAAAGGAGACGTTGTCCTCATTGCCGGCAAAGGCCATGAAGATTATCAGATCATCAAAGGAGTAAAACACCATTTTGACGACAAAGAAGTTGTCCGTGCGTATTTTGTTTCAATGCAATAATCCATCAACCAAAATATCCATTTCAAAACAAAGAACAAATGCTCTATTATCTTTTCCAATATCTTCACGATATGCACGTGCCGGGTTCGGGTATGTTCAGCTTTATATCGTTTCGTGCCGGTATGGCCTTCATATTCGCCTTGTTGATTGCGACTCTGATCGGCAGGAAGATTATTAACTACATGCAGAAAAAACAAATCGGTGAAATCATCCGCGACATGGGTTTGGAAGGGCAGCTTTCTAAAAAAGGAACGCCCACCATGGGAGGTGTTATCATTATCATCTCAATACTGGTTCCGGTTTTGTTGTTCGGCATCCTGCACAATATATATACCGTACTGATGATCGTTTCTACCATTTGGCTTGGATGCATCGGCTTTCTGGATGACTACATCAAAGTATTCCGCAAAAACAAAGAAGGACTTCAGGGACGATTCAAAATTGTCGGACAAATCGGCCTTGGCCTTATTGTCGGCCTGACGCTTTACCTGAGTCCTCAAGTGGTAATGCGCGAAAACGTAGGTGTGAAATACACCGGCAACGATCAGGAAGTGGTCATGTATCGCAATTACGATTTCAAATCGACCCAAACGACAATTCCTTTCGTCAAAAACCACAACTTCGATTATGCAGATGTTTTCTCATTCCTTGGAGAAAACGCTCAAACCTGGGGATGGGTTCTTTTTGTGCTGGTAACGATTTTCATCGTCACGGCAGTATCTAACGGATCAAATATGACCGACGGACTCGACGGACTGGCAACAGGCTCTTCGGCGATTATCGGGGTGACGCTCGGGATACTCGCCTACCTATCGAGCAATATCAATTACGCGTCCTACCTCAACATCATGTACATACCCGACGCTGGAGAACTCGTTGTATTTGCCGCGGCATTTATCGGCGCCACTGTCGGATTCTTATGGTACAATGCCTTTCCGGCTCAGGTATTTATGGGTGATACCGGCAGTCTGACACTGGGAGGTATCATTGCCGTCTTTGCAATTATCATTCACAAAGAATTATTAATCCCGATTTTGTGTGGTATTTTTCTTGTTGAGAACTTATCGGTAATGATACAGGTGGCACACTTCAAACGGACAAAAAGAAAATACGGGGAAGGTCGCCGGATATTTAAGATGGCTCCCCTCCACCACCATTTCCAAAAACCCGGGAATTCAGGCATACAGGCGCTTATCCAACGTCCGTACCAGCCTATTCCCGAATCAAAGATCGTTATCCGTTTCTGGATGGTTGGCTTGATGCTCGCCGCATTGACTATCATCACACTAAAAATGCGTTAAATCTATAACTATACAGCGTTATGGCAACAAAAATTGTAGTACTGGGAGCCGCTGAAAGTGGAATTGGAGCAGCAGTTCTTGCCCTAAAAGAAGGTTTTGAAGTTTTTGTATCTGATTTCGGAGCCATCAAGCCGGAATACAAAGAGATGCTCGAAAAATATAACATTCCCTGGGAAGAAGGAAAACACACCGAGGAAATAGTTCTTGCTGCATCCGAAATCATCAAAAGCCCGGGCATTCCCGAAAAAGCTCCTATCATCAAAAAGCTTCGTGAACAGGGGACTTCTATTATTTCGGAAATAGAATTTGCCAAACGCTACACCAACGCAAAAATGATTTGTATCACGGGAAGCAATGGAAAAACCACTACGACTTCTCTGATATATCACACCCTGAAGAATGCCGGGCTCAATGTAGGTCTGGCGGGCAACATTGGCAAGAGTCTTGCATGGCAGGTTGCCGAGTGCAACTACGACTGCTACGTGGTAGAACTAAGCAGCTTCCAACTCGACGGCATGTACGATTTCAAAGCCGACGTAGCCATTTTACTCAACATTACCCCGGATCACCTGGATCGTTACGACTATAAATTTCAGAATTACATCGACTCAAAGTTTCGTATCATTCAGAACCAGACAGCGGAAGATGCCTTTATTTACTGGAATGACGATCCGATAATTACCGCGGAACTCGAAAAAAGAAACATTGCATCCAACCGTTTGCCATTTGCTCTTGAAAAGAAGAAAGATGAAAAGGCATACCTTGAAGGTAGTAATATCGTATTCAACATCAATGATCCGTTTTCCATTCCGCAGGGAGAATTGGCTATTCAGGGAATACACAACCTTTACAACACAATGGCTGCCGGTTTGGCTGCAAAAACCATCAATGTAAAGAACGAAGCAATCCGCCAGTCGTTCAGTAATTTTCAGGGAGTTGAACACCGTCTGGAATACGTCGCCACAGTACGTGGAGTTCGTTACATCAACGATTCAAAAGCGACCAATGTCAACTCATGCTGGTATGCTCTGCAAAGCATGAAAACGCCCGTGGTGCTAATTCTCGGAGGAACCGACAAAGGAAATGACTACACCGAAATAGAAGAGCTTGTACGACAAAAGGCACATACTCTCATTTTTATGGGATTGGACAACCACAAACTTCATGATTTCTTCGATAAAATGGGCAAAAAAACGTTCGATGTTCAATCGATGGAAGCAGCGATAAAAACAGCCTACGAAAACAGCGTGAAAGGCGACACCGTTTTGCTCTCTCCTTGTTGCGCAAGCTTTGACCTGTTCCAAAATTACGAAGACAGAGGTGTTCAGTTCAAAGAGCATGTCAGAAAATTATAATCACTAAATCCCGACGTTCAATGTTAATGTTTTATTCAAATAAAAGAATTGCCAAATGGGGATTCTGGCACAAAAAGGGCAAGTGGCCATTCTGCATAACCGTAGGATTAAGTATT
>JAUZOL010000190.1 GCA_030706455.1 Bacteroidota bacterium | reverse complement strand
TTTCAGTACGAGCCTTCGGTTTTGAGTGCACACTTCAAATTCAATAATCGGATTTTATTAGATGACTATTCATTAAAACCATGAACAAACTTATGAAAAAAACCATGAAAGCGGGAAGATGTACACACATACCTCTTCCAAGACAATGCAAGCGGACTCTGGTGCTGGCACTCGTGTTAACATTGGGGTTTTGTTCCACAAACCTTTTAGCAGCCGGCCTGTCGTCAGCTTCGGCAGCCAGTATGGCTCCAACTGACGGTGAAAAAACCGTGACCGGTAAAATTACAGACGCAACCGGAAATCCGATTCCGGGAGCAACAATTGTGATCAAAGGACAGAAGACCGGTACAGTTACCGATATGGACGGTAAATTTTCGCTAAAGGCTCCATCCAATGCCGTTTTGAAAGTGTCATTTATTGGCATGAAAGCGCAGGAAGTTGCACTTCAGGGACGTTCTTCCGTAAGTATATCACTTGAAGACGAATCTGTAAGTTTGAATGAAGTTGTAGCCATTGGTTATGGAGTTCAGAAAAAGAAACTGGTTACCGGTGCTACGGTGCAGGTAAGCGGTGATAATCTCCAGAAACTTAGCACAACCAATGCATTCACAGCTTTGCAGAGTCAGACTCCGGGTGTAAATATCGTACAAAACTCTGGTCAGCCGGGCGATGGATTTAAAGTGAATATCCGTGGTATCGGTACTATCGGAAATTCAGCGCCATTATATGTAATTGATGGTGTTGCCGGTGGCGATATCAATAGTCTTAACCCTTCTGATATTGAGTCGATAGACGTGTTGAAAGATGCTGCATCTTCAGCAATCTATGGTACACGTGCTGCTAATGGTGTTGTTTTGGTTACAACAAAACAAGGTAAAAGTGGTAAAGTGCAAGTGACTTATGACGGATATTATGGCGTTCAGAATGTATATAAAATGCCGTCGTTGCTTAATGCTCAACAATACATGGCAATTGAGAATGAGGTAGATTTTAACGAAGGAATTTCTGCACGTAACTGGAAAAGCATTTTGGGTTCTAAGTACAGTTCTGTAATGGATGGAACATGGAAAGGTACAAACTGGATGGATGCTATCCGTAATAAAAACGCTCCTACTCAGAATCACGCATTTAATCTTGTAGGAGGTAATGATATTTCTAAATTCTCATTAGGCGTCGCATATACAAATCAGGAAGGTATATTTGGTGATCCGGTAGCTTCAGGCTATGAACGTACCTCTATCCGCCTGAATTCAGATCATGTGATCTTAAAAGCAGCAAATAGGGATGTCATTAAACTGGGTGAAAATGTCAATTATAACTATTCAGTTAAAAATGGTATTGGTTTGGGTAATCAATATTGGAACGATATTTCCAATATGTTGAGAGCAATGCCGATTATGCCGATTTATAACGATAAAGGTGGTTATTTTGATAACGAAGATAAGACTGCTATGGGGCTTAATACATACGATGCTCAGGCTGCCAACCCCATTGCTTCGATGGTGTATCAGAGAGGAAATAATAAATCGAAAAGCCATAACCTGAATGCAAGTGCTTATTTGCAAATTTCTCCGATCAAGAATTTAGTACTTAAATCTCAATTCGGATACAAAATGAGTGCAAGCAGTTATCGTTCATATACTCCGGCTTACAACTTGTCGACAACTACAGTGAATACGGTATCTTCTGTAAATCAAAGTGCGAATTTGGGTTGGAGTTATACATTGGATAATACTGCTGATTATAAGTTTGCAATCAACAACCACCATGTTGATGTCTTAGCCGGACAATCTCTTGAAAAATGGGGTATGGGCGAAGGCTTATCTGTTACAAATGGAAATTTGTTGTTTAATGGATTTGAATATGCATATCTTGCAAATACACAAGGTATTGCTGCAGGGACAACTAAGATTGATTCAAATACAGGTCCCTGGGGACAAGGTGGATTAGCCTCTGTTTTTGGACGTATCAACTATGACTGGAATGAAACATACATGTTGACCTTGATTCTGCGTAGTGATGCTTCTTCAAACTTTGCAAATGGCAAACGCTGGGGTTATTTTCCATCTGTTTCTGCTGGATGGGTTGCTTCAAATGAAAAATTCATGGCATCGACAAAAAGCTGGTTGGATTTCTTAAAATTCCGTGCAAGCTGGGGGCAGAACGGTAACTGTAATATTTCTAACTTCAACTACATAGCGCTGATATCTTTTGATCAATCAGCTAAATATTCGTTTGGTAATGCCAAAGATAGCCAGTCAACCGGTGCTGTTCCTTATAACTTGGCTAATCCTGATGTTACCTGGGAAAAATCGGAACAGTTGGACTTTGGTTTTGACGCTCGTTTCCTGAATTCCAGATTAGGTGTGAATTTTGACTACTATGACAAGACCACAAAAGGTTGGCTTGTTCAAGCACCCATTCATCCCTACTTTGGAGTTGGTGTAGCACCATATGTAAATGGTGGCGATATTACCAATAAAGGGGTAGAAGCAGTTATTTCATGGAACGATCATGTAGGAAAAGATTTTACTTACGGAATCAACCTGAATGGTGCATATAATAAAAATAAAGTTACCCGTATTGCCAATTCAGAAGGCATCATTAATGGATCTTCTAATGTGTTAGCTCAGGGAACAACATATATTTACCGTGCTCAGGTGGGTTATCCCATAGGGTATTTTTATGGCTATAAGACCGCTGGCGTATTCCAAAATCAGGCAGATATAGATGCTTGGAAAGCTGCCGGAAACGGAATTCTCCAATCGAATGTACAGCCGGGCGATTTGAAATTTGTTGATCTGAATCATGACGGCCAGGTTACTGATGCCGACAGAACAAAAATTGGAGATCCCAATCCTCATTTCAATATGGGTTTAAGCTTTAATCTGGGATATAAAGGATTTGATTTTACAGTTGCCGCTCATGGCGCTTTTGGTATGCAGATTGCCAAAAATTATCGTCAAACATCAAGATCGGATAATTACACAACAGAGGTATATCAACGCTGGCATGGTGAAGGGACTTCCAATAAATGGCCTCGTTTAACTTCTAATTCTAATGCTAATTACATGTACCTTTCAGATATTTACATGGAAAATGCAGATTATTTGAAATGTCAAAATATTACATTGGGATATGATTTTAAAAAATTATTCCCTAAGATGCCATTGCAACAGGCTCGATTGTATTTCACAGCACAAAACTTGTTTACAATAACAGGTTATTCCGGAATGGATCCAGAAGTCGGATCATCTGGCGGAGCTGATAGTTGGGCATCTGGTATTGATATCGGTTATTATCCAAGCCCACGGACTTATTTGGTTGGTGTAAATCTTAAATTTTAATTGTATTCGATTATGAAAAAATTGATATATAATGTAATAGCAATTGCTTCTGCGGCTTTACTTATGTCTAGCTGCGAGAGCTTTCTGGATACGAAAAACCTGACTCAGGCTACTACGGATAACTATCCGCAAACCGCGGATCAGGCAAAGCAGGTGGTAACTGGTATCTATAACCCGTTATCGTTATGGAATGCAAATCCCCAAATGTCTTTCCTGTATATCTCACAATTAGCATCAGATGATTGTCTTGGTGGTGGTGGTGAGAACGATAAACTGATGCAGTCGGAAGATTTGCTGATGAACAATGGTACCAATATGTTGCTCACTTTCTGGACAGATACTTACAAGGGAGTTCAACGTGCAAATACGGCCATCGAAACTTTAGGAAAATGTACAGGCTATGCGAGTGACGATCAAAAGAACCAATTACTTGGTGAAGCTTATTTTCTGCGTGCGTTTTACTACTATCAACTGGCTTCTTTGTTCGAAAATATTCCATTGACTACGAGCTCTGCGGCAACAGAATTGCCACAGTCCGCTCCCGATGCTACATGGGGTCAGATTATTTCCGACCTGAAGCAAGCAATTACTTTGATGCCAGCTAAAAAATTCGGAAGCGGCTGGGTGGAATCAGGTCATGCAGATAAATGGAATGCAGAGGCTATGATGGGAAGAGCTTTCTTGTTCTATACCGGTTTTTATAACAAGACAGACGTTACATTACCTGATAATTCAAAAGTTACAAAGGCAGATGTTGTTACCTGGATTGATGACTGTGTGAATAATTCAGGGTATTCATTGGTTCCGGATTATCGTAATCTTTGGGGATATACTAACCGGTTAACGGTTAATGATTATGATTGGACTAAAGGGAAAAAGGGTATTGATGGGAAACCGTTGAAGTTCGTAGAAGATGATAATGCGGTTAATCCGGAAGCGATGTTTGCTATCAAATTCTCAAAATTTGCAGACTGGGGTACAACTATTGGATACTCAAATGGATATGCTCTTCATTTTGGTGTTCGTGGCGCTCAGGAATATGCAAAAACATTTCCGTTCGGTCAGGGTTGGGGTGCCGGTCCTGTAGCTCCGAATTTATGGGGCGATTGGACAACTGCTGAACCTAATGACACTATTCGTCGTCCGGGTACAATTTGCAATATTACCAAAGAACTGCCTAATTATACATACGGAGGATGGACTGATTACGTTCAGGAAACAGATTATTATGCGAAAAAATGGGCTCCTATTACAGCTAAAACAGGAGATTCAAAAAAACCTTATTCATCTTTCGAGGCTATTATGTACAGTTACACTGCACAAGCTACAAATATGCAGTTGTGGAATATCCATGATTTGGTATTGATCCGTTTTGCCGATGTTTTGTTAATGCAATCGGAACTCAAGGGTGACGTTGCCGGTATCAATAAAGTACGAGCTCGAGCCGGATTACCTGCTATAGCAACTTATAGCCTTGCCGCTTTGCAAAATGAACGTCGTTGGGAGCTGGCTTGTGAAGGTGTTCGTTGGAATGATATTCGTCGTTGGCATATTGCAGAAACAGCTCTGGCTGCACAATCAGGCCAACCTGTTTATTACAAAGGCAAAGCAGAAACTAATGTGACATCTCACAATGGTGGTGGATATGCAGCAAGATATAAAGCAACCAACGGATTTTTCCCGATTCCGGATACAGAAATATCGTTGTCAGGCGGTAAGTTCAAACAGAATGCCGGGTGGGGTACTACTGCATCGGAATATGCAGGATGGAAATAATAAGGATTGTTAAATGACTTAATTATCAAATGACTATGAATAAAATATTAAATATAGCTTTTGCATTGGCGTTTGCAGTCCTGTTTGTTGCCTGCAACCCGATAGAGAAAGATTTTGGCACAGGCGAAGTTGTGACTTCTGCTGATCAGCTTAATGTGACTATTACGCCGGTAATGTTCAAAACTTATAAGACTAATAAATACAAAGTGCAATGTAAGAGTCCTGTTGTGTGCAAATGGAGTACAACGGGATCTTACATCAGCAATGATACTACTGTGATGATTTTGGGTAAGGGTACTCAAAATATTAAGCTAACTGCTATGGCTGCAGACGGATCTGTTCTAACAAAAACGTATAGCGTAACGGTGGATTCAATGTATTATCCGGTTCCTCCGCAATGGGGCTACTTATGCGGAACAGGCTCAAAAACATGGGTGTGGGCTGTTGATAATAAGTATAGCGGATCTCAATGGATTTGGGGAAACGGAGGTCGTAGTGGAGATATCGCACCTGCATGGTGGGGTAGAACAGCCTCAGATGCATCTGCTGAAGGAATTGATATCAGCGGAACCATGAGTTTTAGCTTAGATGCAGCTACATTCACAAAGGTGGAAAATGGTGCAACTACCAAAGGCTCGTTCTCGTTTGATATGACTCCCAGTTCAACGACCAAAGGAATTGGTACGTTAAGTATTAGTGGAGCAACCATACAACATGGAGTTAGTCAAAATGACGGTAAGAAGGTTGTGTACAAATTTGATATTATTAAGTTGACCAATGATGAACTGGTACTTGAATACTCTACAGAATCGAATAACTATGAAGGTTGGTTCTGGGTATTTAAGCGTCAGGGATTTTCTTACTGATGAATTACTTCAATAGTAAATGAGTTAGTCAGATTATCCTGAATATTGGAATATCTAAAATACAAAATAACAAAACAGGTGTTCTTTATGTGATTATTAAAAGAAGACGGGACGTTTGTGCCCGCCTTCTTTTTGTCTTATAGGGGTTACAATGAATTATTGGTTACAAAAATATAGCGACGTTGGTGTTGTTGCCGAAATAACGGGCTTGACGCCTCAGGGAAAAGTGCATGAATTCCAGGTGATGCTGCATGTTTCTTCAACCGGAAGAAGCTTTTCTCAGCAACTGCAGAATTTATGTAAAGGACTTTTCGATCTGACCAAAGAAACTTTTTTCGATGGGGCTAAGCCTGTCTTTGCGCGCTGCTTTCTGAGTGATGCGTCAAATCAACATGATCTGGCAAAGCAGTCTATGGATAATCTGCTGAATTGTCCTGTGAGTTACGTGCAACAACCACCATTGGATGGTAGTAAAATTGCAATTTGGTTGCAGTTGGAAACCAATGTGTTGTGCCCTGATGAACTGACAGATGGATATGAACGTAATGGTTACGTGCATTATTATTCGGTCTTCAATTCAAGTTTTTTGGGTAAGACGGAATCGTCGTATACTCAAACGC
>JAUZOL010000019.1 GCA_030706455.1 Bacteroidota bacterium | reverse complement strand
CGTCCACCAGCCGGTCCTCTTCGCCGATCTCCACAATCATCACATCCTTGTTGTAGCGGGCAATCATGTCGTTCATGTTGCCGACCAGATCGCCGAGGGTGGCCTTGTAACTTTTGTTGATCCAGTAGGGATAGTACGACATACCGATAATATCGTAACGAACTCCGTGTTGCGTGGCATTGTCGAAAAAGGTGCGGTATTTCGCGTTGTTGTTACCCTCGTCGAGGTGCACAATCACTTTGATCTTCGGGTCGACAGCTTTCGTGGCATCGTACCCTTTGTTGAGCAGTTGAGCCAGTTGCGGCCAGTTGGAGGTGCTGCCGTCGGGCCAGAGCATGCCGCCGGGAATCTCGTTGCCCACCTGCACCCACTCGGGCGTGATGCCGACCTGTTTCAACGTGTCCAGCACCTCAAAGGTATGTTTGTAAACGTCGTTGCACAGTTCGGGAAACGAATGCCTTTCCCACGCAGCCGGTTTCTTCTGTTTGGCAGGATCGGCCCAGCTGTCGCTGTAGTGGAAATCGATCATCAGGCGCATGCCCAGTTTCTGAGCCCGTTGCGCCATCTCCACCGTCTCTTTTTTGCCGCAATGGCCGCTGCCTCTGTCGTTGGAAGGGTTGACCCACACGCGCAGGCGGATGGTGTTGATGCCGCGTTCTTTAAGCAACAGCAGACAATCTTTGGCTTTGCCGTCGCTGTCGCAGAACTTAAAACCGGTAGCTTCCATCTGGGGCAGCCAACCCACATCGGCTCCTTTGGCAAACTGAGCATTGACCGGAGAAGAGCAGAAAGGCATCATTGCAACAACCAAAGATGAGATATAACCAATTAACAAGCGGAAGGAGTGAAACTTGAATAGCATGGGAATGGAGTTTAATGATGAACAAAGATAAGGAGAAACGGATAAATCTCTCTGTCTTGAAACCACTCTCTATTTGTCAGACTACATGTTTTTATAATTTGTTAGCTACGTAAAAAACCATATGTTTATCCGATTGCCCATAAAAAATTAAGACAATACTTTTGTTTCTGAATTTGAAGTAATCTAATTAATTTGAAATCCATGAGATATAAATTGTTCATTATAATTTATTTATATCTGTCAGGTATTTTGGCGATAAATGCACAAGACCTTGACCAACTAGGGAAACAGAAAGCGTTTCACATAAACGGAGGAGTTGGCTTCAACTATACGACAACGCATGCCAATGACAGTAACCGGATTCCACTACCTGCTTTCTGGAGTGGAAATGTAAACCTTAATCTTGATATTTATGGGTTTATTTTGCCACTTACCGCAGTAGTGACCAATGGGAAAGTTAACCTGAATAACTGTTTCAGCCAGTTTGGAATGAGTCCTCACTACAAATGGATTACGCTTCATGCTGGTTACCGTCAATATTCTTATTCTCCGTTTATAGTATCAGGGCAAACGTTTATGGGCGGCGGAATTGAACTTCATCCGTGGATTTTCAGGCTGGGATTTTTTACCGGTCAACTGCATAAAGCCGTGGCTTTCGATACCCTGAATATCTACCAACAAAACATCCCTGGATCATACCCGTTAAATGTCAACACTGTTAACGGGGTCAACTACTATTCGTCCCAGGCATCTTATGAACGTTGGGGGTGGGGAGCTAAATTCGGCTTTGGGAAAGATAACAATTATGTTGATTTTATCCTTTTCAAAGCGCAGGACAGGGCTTCGAGCCTGAAAGATACCTATTCCAAGACCAATCTTGTTCCTGAAGAAAACCTGGTATTGGGACTGAATGTTTTTCAACGTATTGGTAAGCACCTCTCCTTCGGATTCAACGGAGCTGCAAGTATTTACACCTACAATTCAGATGTGGCCGATATCAATGATGAACTGACGGTGAATATTCCTCTGAAAGGTGTTTTGACCAAGTTGATACCTATCCGGCCAACCACACAATTCCAATGGGCAGGAGATGTGTCACTGGGGCTCAATTTTTCATCATTTTCAATTCAAACCCAATATAAAAGGGTTGAACCATATTATAAAAGTATGGGTATAACATCTACTTTGAGCGATTTGGAAATGTTTTCGGTGCAGCCCTCATGGAGTATTTTACACCAAAAAATACGATTTATACATTCGTTTCAATACCAACACGATAATATCAACCATTACAAACAACTGACTACAGGAAGGGTAAATTTCAATACGGCTGTATCAGCGAACTTGTCTAATAAATGGGGAATTGATCTGAACTACAACTACTTCAATATGTGCCAGACCAGGCAGCAGACAAACCTTCCCGATAGTATTCAGGCACAACAAATCAGCAATACGTTCACAATCGCTCCCCGCTATATTTATACTACCTCAAAATTTGCAGATGCTGTAACGCTGGTGGGAAGCTATACGGATATGGATGGTGGAAAAATGCAAAACGGCATACGCAACACCGTCCGTAATTTTTACGCAACACTTAACAATTCATTTTCACTTTATAAAGGAGGCTGGAGCATCAACTCGGGACTGAACTACAACTCTGCAAAAACAGCGATGAGCAATCTGGAAAGCTATGGTTTTATTGCGGGAGTAAGCAAAAGCCTGTTCAATAATACCCTTGGACTCAGCAATAACAATACTTTACTGTGGAATGTCCTTGATGGAAAACCCAATGGGAATACATACTCGATCGATTTATCGGCGACGTATAGCCTGAAAGCCAGACATGTGTTGGGATTGGGATTCAACTACCTGTATTCACCTGCTAATGGAGTGTATAACGCGCACGACTTCCGTCAGACACGGGTCATGCTCTCCTATCAGTATTCATTTTAATAAACAAAAAATAGACCTATGAGATTGTTACGCTTTACCACGATACGAATCATAATCCTGTTGATCGCAATTTGTGCCGGCAAACAGGTTTTTGCAGCTACCGGATCTGTAGTAACGGTAAATCTGAATGTTCTTCCGCCCTACTCACCGTTTTACAGGGATTATGCCGGATATACCAATAACAAAACGGTAATAACTCTTCTTTATCAAAGCTTTACCAGTGGAACGCCAATACAGGTATTTCTTTCGGGTTCTATCCGTAAGGACGATAACAAGATTTCAGTGCAGTTAAAGGATACTTATCGGCCCTCCATCCCCATTACACTTACTCCTAATCTTCCCAAAACACTGACCGGGGCACAGTTGCGGAATATTTTCGGTAATGGGTCATCCAATGATTTAATAATGAATGGGATAACTGCAAGGGAGATAATGATGAATCAGGCATTGCCCGAAGGGAACTATAATGTTTGTGTGCAGGTAAAGGACTATACCACAGGACAGGCATTATCTGAAGCATGCCAGAATATTTATATCGCTTATTATGAACCGCCACAGATGTTTTGGCCGCAGAATAACAGTACTGTTATGGCAACCGAGCCTCAAAATATTATTACCAGTTGGTCTCCTGTTACACCTGCTATTCCCGGACTAAATTATCGGTTGAGGGTGGCTAAGCTATTACCGGGAGTCACTCCGTCGGATGCTTTGTCACGGTCGACACAAGTAGTATATGAAAAATCAGATATAAAGGTGCCTACTTTTCCGCTGGATCTGTCATCGGGATTGCGCTTAGATACCGGGAGCATGTATGTGATGCAGGTAGTTGCTTATTCGCCGGGGGCTTATTTCAAAAACAACGGGCAAAGTGATCCGGTGATGTTTTATTACAAAGGGAATAAACTTCAGACTCCAACCCAACCCATACCTGATAGCAATGAATCACAATTAGCGTTTACCAGTCCTGCAAAAGCGAATGATACACTCCGTGTTAACAACGAAAAGACCTTGTTAATCAACTGGTGTTGGCTGAAACAAATACAAGATAAACAAATACTTATAAAGAAAACGGGACAACAGTCGGCACAACCTTCTTATCATTACGAACCTGACGATTCACTTTCGGTAATCAAGCATGATATAGCCCGATACGAAGTAAAGATATACCCCAAAGGGCGGTCAAAGAGCGACGGACAATTCAAATTTAACCGCTCGTTGGTAAAAAATGCGAAAGACAGTATTGAAAATCATATTGAATTAGGGCAGGCGGCTGTCGACAGTATTGGGTTTGCAGATGGCAATACTTACAATGTTTCATTAAGGAGTTATAACTCGTCGAACGTCGAAGTAACCCCCGAGATAAACGGAACTTTTGTATTCAGGAAAATAAAAGACGAAATTCCGGTTTATAACATTCCGGTACAGGCATCATTGAAATATTCTTATCAAGGATATGGGCAAATATATCCAGCAGGAAATACCGATGTTACGGTAGAAGCAATCGTAAAAAGGGATAAAATAACCCGGGATATGATAAGTACAACCGGAGCCATTGATAATATTTTCGCTGAAAACACTGCCATGAAGCAAAGCTCAGCATCCGGTAAAAATATACCTTCAACTTTGAGCGGGAAAGAGACTTCTCTATCGGGGAAAAAGATCTGCACATATCCTTATACAACTATTGCTTCGGGAACCGCTACTACCGATGAGCAGGGAGATGTCAAACTGAACCTTGCTGTACCGAAGAGTTATTTTGCTATCGACACCATTTATTACAAGATCAAAGTCAGCAACAAATATTTTGTTGACAAGAATTTCAAAGTAATGGCAATTGCGTCATCGCGTAAAGATTCTGATGTGGTCAATTTTGGACAACAGGTAGCTCAAACATATGCGTTTTCACTCAAATTAAATGTCACAAAAGCCTATTCCAGCTATAAGATGAGTGAAAAAGATGGCGCGTTAAATGTCAAATTAGGAGATACGAAGATGACAGGAATCGGAGGGTATGTGTACAATGCCAATAATGATGAAATGGAATATTCGGTGGCGAAGCGAACTCTGGCCGACAGTATTCCGGTTGTTCTCTTCCGTGTAAACAAGCCCGATTACATTCCAGCAATAGAAGGTGATATTGTAAGCTCATCGGCAAAGAAAAAAGAGATTGAAAATACATTGTACAAGAAAAAGTATACGATTGTGGCTACCGGTATTACAAAACGGGAGAATGACAGCACTTACGTTACTTTTGATCGTTTACTTTCTTCTGCCTATGATGGTGATGAGTATTTTATATTGGCAATGAATGGGAAGAATGATTTGCATGACGAATATTCTCAACCATTAATGCAACAAGAGGTACAGAAGGAATTCAGTGCGGTTAAAGTCGTAGATTCAAAACAATCCAAGCCCAAGGCCATTGATGCGTTGAATAAAAATGCGGTATCAGGACCGGTGCCTGATAGTCCGCTTACTGATTCGGGACAGAGTCCTGCAATGGAAAAAATGGCTTTTCGGATGGCACATAAGAGTTCAAATGACATGATATTCGATGATGGATTTGTTGCTCAGGAGCAGATGTTCAAACTATCTCCTCCAAATGAGGATGATCCGAATGCCTTTTATCGAAATGTAAAAGCAAAATATGAAATTATCTCATCTAAACCACCGACATCGTTGATTAAAGGGCAACTGTATTATACGTGGGCGAGCGACAAGCAAAGCCAGAAGAGACCTTTGGCCAATAGCAAGTTTAAGATTGTTGTTGATTACCTTGCTAATGGTAAATCTGTTGGCTCTACTGTCACAGGAAAAAGTCTGGGAGCAGGAGGAACGGCTAAAAAGGAGCAGTACTTTGTTCCCAATGGGAAAGAGACTTACTCTGACGGAATTAAAATGCTCGACCAGTATGCTACAATGGCAGTAGGAGAAACCGATGGGCAGGGAAATTTTCAGATAGAAGTGGTCAACATTAATCAAAAGGGAAACCTTGGATCAGGAACTCTGGTTGAAAAAGGGTGGAAGAAGTATACTGGAAATGAACCGACAACAAAACCCGGAACGGATAACCCGGGTGACGTGGTATCGCAGGCAAAAGGGAAAATCACCAATCCTGCTACAAACATGGGGTTCGCAGGTGTTGCAGGCCTTGCCGAAGGAGCTGCACAGACAAAAAATATGCAATCGCTTATTAATGGAGGAGCAGCTCAATTCGATGTAAAAACAGGAAGCTTCTTGGTTGTGGGTACTTCCACTACTACTTTCAAAAACGGTGGAGCAGCCTCTTTTAAAACCGTCATGCACTTTGCCCCGGAAGAACATCGCTCGGGTCCGGCTCCCGATATGTATCCGCAAGCCTATCAGTTTGGCAATTTAGGCTATTCTCAACAAACGTCAATGAGTAACTCCAATACGCAGGGAGGTACTCCTGTGAGTACATTCTCAAGGGTATATCGTGTTGTCCCCTTGGGAGATGACAACCAAACAAGCCCTTATTACTATCCGGCAAAAGATACATTCAGCGTGCAAGCTTTTGAAGTGCGACAAGTCCCGATTTCGAACACCTGTTACGTGAAGGAATTCAATCTGATAGTAAAAACTGCAGATGAAAATGGAGGTAAAATATCTGACGGACTTGCCGCAACCGTATTTCGCGATATTAACAATAAGCCAAAAGGGTTGCCGCAGGGAGAAGGTGATGGAAAATATTTAGTGAAAGAGTTGATAAATCCTATGTATACATCTCAAAATCATGAGGCAAATACATCTCAGGCTTACAGTTTGAGTAACGATGATAAAAATCACCTCTTTACAACCAAATTTGAATACCTTCAGCCTACAACAGAAATGCCTTCATCAGGAGCATGCACTTTTGGTTCGTTGCTCCAACAACAATATTTGGATGGAATCTATTTGTTACAGGGTTGCAGCCAGGCAAACAAAGGGGCGAAAGCCTATCAGGCAACTATAAAGTCGGCAGATGTAGACGATAATTATCCCGGGTTTGACGAAGGTGATCCCGGTTACTGGTCGGGAGAGAATGAGATTCCGACAAAGACGGTAACACTCAAACTGACTCCGATGAAGAGTCGTCTCTTCTTTCAAGTTAAAGACAAGTCATCGGATTTATCATTGTCGGGAAATGCCAACGTAAATGCCAAAGTCATTTTGAGAAAACAAAAATGTATTAGCTGTACAGAAAAATATCCGGTAGATCAGTACGGATACAAAGAACTTTTTGCTGATGAGTTGGCTCATGATGGTTTTGTGAGCGTTGTTGGTTCGGACAAAAAAATTGAAGCTTTGGCAAGCGCGTCTGCTGATGGGTATAAAGGGATTTCACCTCTATCAATCAGCGGCGACTATCTGGGATATCAATTTGTACAACAAATTCATCTGGAGCCAAAATCGGTTCTTAGAGGGAAAATTGTCAGCGCCGATGAAAAGATAGACGGAGTCCCTAAAGGTGTTGCTGCCTACCTGAAAGTGGATACGGGCAAAGTGGTTTGGACCGAAGATAACGGTAGGATCAACAATATTCCGATAGCCCCGATTGTTGGCACGAAAATAAAAATCATTCCGAAAGATGTAGCCTATTTCGACACCACGTTTGTAATTACCCAGGAAGTGCTGAACAAAATGAAGGACGGGGTCATCGATTTAAGTCAATACTTTGTATATCGACGTCGGCACCGGTTGCAATTTAATGTAAAAGATGCCAAGGGAGTGGCACTGTCGGGTGTCACTATTCAACAGGGCGATTCAATAGTGGTTACCAATAATGTTGGAATAGCTCAACGCAATTTCGAGAATGTTTCGGTGAATAACTACACTTTTGTGATAAAGGGGCCGTCGGGCAAAGGATATATTCCTCAAACCATTAACCTGACAAGCGAGGAATCTCCTTACGTGAAACAAGTTTCGGTTGTTATGGATAAGGGAAGCGAAATTTCAGGCAAGGTGACACTGGATGGCGCTCCCGTGAAACATGCAAAAGTCTATCTTGAAGTTTCCGAATCTTCTTCACCCTTTATATCCCATTTGGCATTCGGAGGATCAAATTCTTTGGATGACGATGCCAATCTGGTGGTTGCATATTCCGATGCAGCAGGAAATTACAAACTGCAGGGCATTCCGTTCGATGATCGGCAGGTGAGGGTTATTGCCACACTTGACACCGCGGCATTCACTGTCAATGGAGATAAAAAAGAAGTTGCCATTACCTACAAGAAAGGATCGGCAGACTTATCGCTCACCAGTTTCCGCAAAGTAAAAATCAATAACCTGTTTGGATTCCCGCTTTATGTAGAGTCGATTTCTGAATTAAATGACCATCAGGTTAAAGTCACAGGACTGGTTGACTGGAAATATTCAATGAGCGACTTTAAGCTCAACGAGGTAAACAAGGTATTGCGTGTGGAAGATGTGGTGTACGATTTAAGACAGAAGGTTACAAAACCAAAGCAAACGCCATCTACCGATTTGAATGTCAATATGGAAATGGTGGCCGTACCTCGCGACAGCATTGTGCCTATTCAGGGGATTGATGAATTAAAGCTTTCCTATCTCGACAAGTATAATGTTAAACTGTCGTCCGGAAATAGCGGCGATAGCGGGAATAGAGGGGAAAATATCTTCAATTACACTCTGTATCGTCCCGAGTCGTTGTTTGTGGAAAAAGAGAATAATTACGGGAAGATAAAAGGGAATATTCATATCGTGGATAATTCGTTCAACTATCCCAGCAGCTACCTGAGCTTTCCCAATAGCTATTTTTATTTTGCCCGAAAAACAGAGGACGGAAAGCTATCAAACTCTTTGAGTGTAATGACAAGTCTGCTATCGGAAGAAGAGGCTTCCAGAACGCCAAATTTCAGCTTACTCATTCATAAGTTTGCGCCATCAAAACCCAATTATTATCTGACTGATGCTAATGGTGATTCTATTCGGTTCAAACTGATCGAATTTGATGCGACTGCAAATCCGTACAAGAGTTTTATAGACGATCAGGGGAAAATACATTTAAATGCATTGCTGAAGTGTAAAATTCCCAATGCTCAACCGGAGAATTTCAATGTCAATTTAGATGACATGATCGTTGACGAAAATAATGTGCATCCCGCCACAAAAAATTCGCCTATCAATCTTTCGCTTGAAAACTGGGTATTGAAAGTGAAAAACTGGAGTTTTGACCCGAAAGAAGGAGGCATTACCAGCAATAACGCACTAATACATACTTCGGTAGTCGATATTCCGGTTGGCTCGTTTGTTTTGAGGCACGACATGTTTGTATTTGATACCCAAAACATTGGAGCACTGTCGATTGCAGGTGGTAGCATAAAGCTTGAAGAGATAAAGGGGACTCCACACCTTAATTTTGACTATAAGACAGGACGGGATATGCATCCTCATTGGAGTTTCGGTATTGTGCAAAATGGAAACAGTCCTGTAGCGATGCTTCCACATCTTAAGGATTTAGGAGATGACTCTTACCGGATAGGGCTCAACTACATTCAAATGCTGAGTAACGACGAGGTAATCATACAGTTGCAACAGCAGGGTAAGCCTACAATATTGAAGGACAATACGTTGGCGAAATTCTCTCCACAACAAATTCTTAACGGTCCCGATTATGTTTCAATATCGGGGGCTTTGAACGTGGGAGCTCCCCGTGTGGGAGATATTCCGCTCACTGTCCGCTATACCGATAAAAATAAAACGATGGAGATTGATCCGGTGAATGTAGATTTTGAAGGCAAAGGCAGCGTTCATTTTTCAGCCGAAAAGCAGAAATTAGATATCACTTCAACGGAAATCACTTTGCCGGGATATGTACATGAAATGCCGACAAACACATTTAATCCCCTTAAATCGGTATTTAGCGCTAAACCGAATCCTAACAATGGGATAATGTATAGTGTTGATGTGACTCCGGGTGAGGTTACTCAACTTACCAACGAGGGATCCAATTCAAGCGGAGGGTTTAACCTGACTCTAAGTGATGGAAAGATGAGCGCCAAGAATCAATCTTCCGATTGGTCAACACTTATATTTTCAGGAGACATGGCGCAGAATGGGCAACCCGAATTACAGCCTTGTAAAACAACATTTGAAGTGCAGGGCGATATTAGCGCTAATTCCAATTCAATGTCCGTTAGCAGCATCCCCACTCCGTTTGGGGCCATGACTCAAACTTTCGATTTTGCTAAAAAACGGTTGATAGGCTCTATCAGGATAAATACTCCCATAACGCTTGGAGGAATTGCCACACTAAATAGCGGAACAATAGAAACCTGTTTTGATCCTGAAGGATTTTATGTTGCCGGTGGCTGTAATTCATATATTGCAGCAGGCATTCTGGCTGGTACTTACAATCTTGGATTTATGGCAGGCATTCATCCTTTGGATGATCACCTATGGAGCGTAACAACTTCTTACATAGATCCGTCAGTGGTCAATAAGTGCTATTACAAGAAAACTAATGCAGATGGATTGAAAGGCTTTTATTTTGCTGTTAACAGAGAACTACTAAATACAAGTATCAGTCAAAATTTTGTTATTGTTTCAGGATACCTCAGGGCGAAAGCATTAGTGGGTGGTGATTTTCATGCCAATTTCGGTAAAGACTGGCAAATAGGTGGTAGCGGGTATGCTTATCTGGATGTAGCTGCAGGTCTTTCGTCAGTAACCGGAACCAGCATTAGCGGGGGATTTGGAGGAAATGCAATAGTAGCATTTGATATACCGAATTTTAAAGGATCTATGCAGATGAATTTAGGTATTACGGTAAAACAGAAATTGGTCGTCACTACTATTTCCAAATCATTTGATATCAATTGTAAAGTCACAGCCGGAACCCAGGGGTTTGGATTCAATCTTGGATCGGGAGGCGATGCGATAGTTATAAAGTGTGAATAATATGTGTAAACCATACCACAAATTAATAAGAATAGGCTATGTTTCAGAAATATTTTCAAATAAGTGTGTGCTTTATAGTGTGTTTATTGGTGCTAACATCTGCGGCTGCTCAGTCAAGCTTAAGCAAAGGCTACACGACAGGGAACTATATTTTCTGTGGGAATGAACTCCCCAAGGGGTTTTCATATCTCATTGAAAAAAAAGAAGCTTCGGCATCGGAGTGGAAGAGAGTGGCAGTAATAAAGACTCCTGTAAACGAAGCATCCTGCAGGTCATTGCTGATGGGTATTCCTGCGTCAGTTGCCTCAGTAACTAAAGTGGACGATGAAGCTATTCATTATTTTTGGCAACGTGTACAACTTTCATCTACCATCGATTCACTGCTTGCCTACGGGTTAAATCCTGTTTACCAGTATGCAGCAGGGTTGGCGTGGTTTGACGACGGTCTTCGGCAACCGGGAGTATATAATTACAGGGTAAGCAAAATAGATAAAAGCGGGATGGTTATATTGGTAAATGAATATACGCTCACGTTCCCGGGAAATCATTTCGGCGCAGATGTGCAACCGGTAAGATTCAAACTCAATCAGGCTTCCATTGATATTAGTTTCCGGCTAAGCGATACGTTGAATACCCAGGGAATTAAAGTATTCAGAAGTCCGTATAAACAAAACCGTTACATGGAAATTGCGCCTTATATCCTTTTTACACGGCAAGATAACCGGATGGTTGCGTTGGTGACCGATGAATCTGTCATTTCAGGCATGACTTACAGTTATGTGGCAGTGCCGTTTGATGCTTTGGGTAATATGGGACGAAGTTCCGACACCCTGAATATTTACAATGTAGCCAAACAAGCTGATATAGGAATAGTTACTTCGTTTCAGGCCGTTCCCCTGAAAGAGAAACAAGGTATTTCACTCTCGTGGCAATTGAAAGGTAAGCTTAATGTGACATCCATTGAGGTTTATCGGTCAACAAATTATGATGGAATTTATCAACAAATTGCCACCTTACCGTCAACAGCAACCGGATTCTTTGACAACCGGCAAATTACTCCGGCAATAACCTATTTCTATTATATTGTGATCAATAACGGTTATGGCAACAGTTTACCCAGCGCCCGTACACCTGCCATTCTGGAAGGCAATAGACCCAATTTGATTCCTCCGCAGAATCTTTCCATACATAGAAATGGTAGAATAGTTTCGCTTCGTTTCGAACGGGCCGACCGCTTTGCCAGGGCATATTATGTTTACCGGTCCAACGGTTATGTGGCGCCTTTGCAACAATTGGCTGTCATGAAATTATCAACCGATTCGGTGGTGAATTTTACCGATACATTACCTTTTACACGCGAACCGTCAGCATACAGTTATGCTGTCGCATCGGTCAATACCTCCAATAATATGAGTCCAATGAGCGACCGGGTCAGCACCATGTTCAGCGGTGGACAGTTACCAGTTGCTGACAAGGTGGATATTATGATGCTTAATGGCAATTTATTCGTTACCTGGAGCAATGTGTCGGAACAACATTCGGGTGTGATGGGATATAAAGTATTCCGCTCAGTGCGCAACAATGATAAAATAATGGAGCCCGAAAAACAGGTCACAATCACTGACGAGAACACGAATAATTATGTAGATAAGAATGTTACAGACGGGCTGACTTATCAATACCGCATTCAATGTCAGGGAATTGATAGTTTGGAAGTGGGAAGCTTTAGCCAGGCAGCAACGAAGCATATACCCATCGATTTGCCATTGACCCCCGGACAGGTTTCTGCTATTGCTTCGGGTAATAAAATCGCTTTGAAATGGACATTGCCTATTGACAACAAAGTGGAAAAGGTTCGCATTTACCGTGCCGAGCTACATAAAAAGGCATTGCTGATCAAAGAACTCAATAAAGAACAGGCATTTGAGGATACGTCTGCCGGTAAAGGAACTTATTATTTCTACTATTTAGTAACGGTTGATAAAAAAGGAAGAGAGAGCCGGCCATCCGATGCGGTAAGTGCCAAGCTTTAAATATTTAAGGCAAGAAGATTGTGAACTCTGGAAATTGTACTGGTCCGACTTAGATGTGAAATCTGGGTCGGACTCTTTCATACCAGTCGTTCCTGCATGGCCTTTACCACAGCCTCTGATTTGGAATTAACCTGTAATTTCCTGTATATATTGTTGATATGGCTGCGAACCGTTCCCATACTGATGCAGCAACGATCGCCGATCATTTTATAGCTGTCGCCCAGCGCCAGACAGTGTAAAACTTCCAATTCTCTTTCCGACAAATCGTAGCAGTTTTCTTTGGGAACTTCCTTGTGAAAGAAGTCAAGTACTTTACGAGCAATTTCACTGCTCATGGGAGATCCTCCGGCATGAAGGTCTTCTATGGCCTCAACGATCTGTTGCGCGGACGATTTTTTCAATAAATAGCCGGTAGCTCCCGCACACAGGGCATCGAAAATACGTTCCTTATCATCAAAGACAGTCAGAATAAGGATATTGACCTCAGGAAGATGATCTTTGATGAGACGGGTAGCCTCAATACCCGACATGCCGGGCATGTTAATATCCATCAGGATAACATTGGGCTTGTTTTCCCTGCAATTTTCAAGAGCCGAGAGGCAGTTCGGGAAAGCGCCGCACAGCTCGAATCCTTCTATACCGGAAACAAGGTAGGTGAGGCTTTCGCGCAAAGCCCTGTTATCTTCGTAAACTGCTATTTTAATGGACATAATATAAAGGTTTGGCTTAGCAAATGTACTAAACGTGCAATCGTGTGGCAATCATATATTAATATGGTTTTAGCCGTAAACGGATGCTTGTGCCTTCCTGATGATTCGATTTGATGGAAAATTGAGCGTTTATTTGTTTGGCCCGTTCTTCCATATTTTTAATCCCGTTTCTCGACGACTCTTTCTGCCAGTCGAATCCAATGCCATTGTCTGTAATCTCGACATCGATGTAAGGATGTTTTTCCGTCACGATAATTTTTGCCCTGCTACATTGGGAATGTTTTGCAAGATTATTAATGGCTTCTTTTATAATCAGATATGAGTTCCTGCCAACTTCAAGCGACAATGGCAGCTCATTTGTGGTTTCGGGGATAGAAATTTCGGAATCTATTTTTTTCGACTCAAAAAGAGGAATGGCATATTCTTTAATCCGGACAAAAAGGTTGGCGAACTTATTGTTTTTCGGATTCACCGACCAGATAATGTCATCAATCGCTTTCAGGGCGTTTTGTGCATTGTCGAAGATCTTGTGAATGATTTCCGACGAAGGATTTTGGTTGTTGCAGTGCTGTGTCAACACGCTGCTCAGGATAGAGATGCTGCTTAGGGTAGAGCCCAGGTCATCGTGCAAGTCGGCGGCAATCTGGTAACGCACTTCCAGTTCTCGCTGGAGTTGACGATTGCGCAGTAACAGGCGATGGCGAATAAACGAGAGAGAGCCTACGATGAGCACTAAAGTCAACAATACAAATGCAGCGATAGTGAGCAATCGGTTGTCGCGTTGCGATTTTTCAAGAAACACAATTTTTTGCTGCTCCTTGTCTTTCTCATAAATGGCTTCCATTTGGGCGACATTCCGGCTGTTTTTTTCGTTCATTATGCTATCGGCATACTGCTTATACAATTTGCTGAAATAAAAAGCCTCTTTGTATTGGTGCAGGTTTTCATGCAATTGCATAAGGCTCATTGATGCATTTCGGGCTTCGGTTTTCGACCGGATGTCCAGTGCTATTTTCAGCCCTTTAGTCAGTGCGGCTTTGGCTTCCGGAAAACTTCTGGCAGCAAGGCAGGCCTCACCGATGTTGATATAATTGTCGGCAACGTAGATCTTATCTCCCTGTGCTAAGTTAATTTCGAGCGCTTTCCGGTAGAGTTTTATGGCTTCTTCTGTTTTTCCCTCTTTTTTGTACACATTCCCCAGCGAGTTGTAACCGATGGCGGTACCTTTCTTTACATTGATATGCTGGTTGTAATGCAATGATTCCGAATAATAATGCTTAGCGGAGTCAAGCATGTTCAGGTTTTCGTAGGCTTCGCCGATGTTGTTCAGGTTCATGGCGATACCCAGGGTGTTTTTAGCCCGTTTTGCTATGGGGAGGCACTGGCGGAAGTAGGTAATGGCTTCCTGGTTGTGTCCCAGAATTATATGAATGTTTCCAATACTGTTCAACGCGATACTGGCGCTGTAATCATCTTTTGTTTTTTCAGCCAGCTTTAATGCATCAAGGTGGTACTTGAGGGCGAGGGAGCTCTCATCCAATCTTCGGTAAACAACGCCAAGATTATTTAGTGCACTGATTTCTATCTTAATATTATTCGATTCTTTTGCCAGTTGCAACGCTTTCTTATGTAGTTCGAGGGCATCAGGATAAGCGGAGCGGTCGCGTTTGAAGACCCCGTACAGGTCAAACCATTGAGCCCTGGCTTCATGGTACGAATAGGTGCCGATCAGTTTCCCGGCTTCCTTCAGTAATGGCTCCACGTTGATAGCTTTCCGATAGTCGGTAATTGCCTTTAACAGTGCATCGACTTTGGATTTGCCGGGGGGAAGGGATAAGGTTTTATAGGCAGCAATGCTGTCGGACTGGTTGGCAGCAGCTTTCCCTGCATTTACAGAAACAAAGAAAAGGGTGCAAATTATAACCGCAACGTGAAATCTTTGCAAGCGTTGGCACATAGCTGATGTTTTCAGAGGTTAATCACCACAAATTTACACTTTCTTCCTCATATTCAAGCAATAATAGCAACTATTCTTGTCCCGGTGAAGGATAAAGTGAGTGCGGAAGATTTTTTGGTGGAGGAGAAATAACGGGTGAAGGTTTTGATTATCGGATGCAATTATTGCACCACTCAAAATACAAATACGGAGAAGTTCAAAATTTAAGGGCGTTAGCCCCGATCTCTTTGTTGAAAGAATATAAACAACAAAGCCGGAGGAGCGTAGCTCTGACCTGTTTCCTCTGATGAGCCGTTTAGAGGTCAGGGCTAGCCTCTAAATTCCAATTTTTCGGTTTGTTGCTTCCAAGACTACAGGGCTAACGCCCCTGATGCTACTACCGCTTGGGATGAGTTAATGGTGTTCTTATAACTCCGTCCTTTAGGGCGGAGAAGATAGCAACGTTTACAAACGGCTTTAGCCGTGACTTAAATCAACGGACTATTATCATGGCTAAAGCCATTTAGATGCCCTATTCCTCCTCCGCCCTAAAGGACGGAGTTATGATTTGAATCTGCTGTTATTTGTTATTAACCAATATATTATGACTTTTTGAATGATGATTCTCTGTCAAATATTTATATTTACCACATCGCCTGCCATTTTATACAAAGCGTTATGGTTTGATTTTTTCTATTTCATTGAATAATCCATTCTCAGAGTAATATTTTAATACTCCTTTTTGATCAATAATTATATATTCTCCATGTTGATTATCAATATCCTCATATTTTATACCTCCTTTTACTTTTGAGACAATCTGTTCCTTTATCAATTTACTTTCGTCTCTATATAATGTCTCAAGATAAGTTTTCCCATTTTCTTCGAACAAGGTAAGTAATGAATTTAGAAAAGTTTCATCCATCCAATGTCCAAGAACTTCTCGACTTTCCTTATTAATCTTATTTTTAAATTTTATCTCCTCTTCAAGTTTTAAACCGAGAATCTCGATCGTTTTTTCCTTAGGTAGAAAATGAGTAATTGCCCAAGCAGTATTGTGTTTTTTTATTTGTTTCAGGTGATAAAAAATATAAACTATTTCAGTTCTCCTGTATAGTTTTGATTTTAGCTGATTCCCTAAATCCTCCAACTCTGTTTCACTAAGTTTTGAGTCTAGCTTAATTGTGAGGTTGATTTTATTTATGGCTCTATTGTATTTTTTTTCAATAATCTCATAGTCAATAATGTCTGTATTTTTTGAATTTTGTTTTCTGTAATATTTAAATAGGTATTGTTCTGATTCTAAATACGTGTCAACAACTTTCTCTCTGATAAATGAATATGATTTTTCTTTTAGAGTAATCTGATAGTAAGATATATTTCTTCCTTTAAGTGCAGACATTATTTTGTCTTTGTCTTTCTCTGGCATACGATATCCAAAATAGATAGCTGTAACCGCACTAAAGTTATAATCCTGCTCCCCAGATTTGTCTGTTATTATGCGTAATTCTTCTTCATAAGACCAACGTGTCGATTTTGTTCCAGCAATTTTTTTAAATATTTGTTTATCATCTTTTGTATAAACATCATTAAGCTCAATTTGAGGAGGCTCCTTTGAATACTCTACGTTTAATGGATAAAAATTGCAGAAAGTTACTTGCTCTAGCAAGGTTTCAAAATCATACTCAATGCAGAATCCAGTATGGTTATTCGCATAATGTGCCCAAAGAAGTTCATCTGAATAAGTCTTTGATAATGAATATATACCTAGCTTTTGTTTGTTTTTAATGAAACCATCTAAAACATTGTGAAAATCATCAAGTTTTACTTTTTCACCGAATAATGTGGTAAACAATTTTGTTTGGTGTCTAATTTTGTCGGCATAAACAAGAGTTTCGCAAGGGTCATTAAGATTTTCAGCTATTGGAGCATAGAAGTAATTTTCAACTATTGACTTCAAATCTCTGTCTAAGTACTCATTTCCACTTCTATATTTGTATACTTTCATTTTTGCTTTGCTGGTGTTTTAAATAAACCATAAACGGATAATTTGCAAAACAAACCTTCGTAAGCCGTATTTAAAAAGAGTGCATTTACGAATGTTTTGTTTCAGCAAAGTTTTCCTTTGCAAACATACAATTTATTACTCAAAAACTGTTTTGGCAAAGCAATGTATTTCAGTGTTTTTTCGCCCGGAACCCAATCAGAATCAGCAGGATCATCAATGCCCAGGTGAGCATTTGGAGTGTAACCCAGAGCCAGCCGCCGGCCTGCCAGCAGAGCAGTCCCACGAAGGTGCCGAGCGCGCCACCGGTGAAGAAGGTGGTCATGTAGACGGTGTTGATGCGACTGTGCGACGACTCGTCGAGGGTGTAGACTAGCGCCACGTTGGTCACCTGCATGGCCTGCGCCCCGATATCGAGCAGCAGCACGGCGGCCACCAGCATAAACACCGACTGGTCGAAAAAGAGCAGCAGCAACACGGCGGCAATCATCATCGCGCTGGCGTAGAGCTGTACACGGTTGGTATTTCCCCGATCGGACTGCTTTCCGAAAAGTGGAGCCATCAACGCCCCGGCAATGGCCACCAGTCCGAAGAGGCCGATGGTGTCGGTATGGAAACGAAACGGTTCCCCACTGAGGTGAAAGGTGAGGGTGGTCCAGAAGGAGCAGAAGAGTCCGAACTGGAAAGCGCCCATCAGTGCTACTTTGCGCAGCAGCGGATAGCGCGGCAACATGCTGAGTGCCGAGCCGAGCAATTTCAGGTAACTGCCCTTGAACGGCGTTTCCACTTCGGGCAGGTAGGTTTTGAGCAGCACGGTAACCGCCAGTACCGCCACCGCTGAAAAACCATAGACCCATCGCCACGTGAGCCATTCGGCAATGGCGCCGCTGAACACCCGCGCGGCAAGGATGCCGATGAGGATACCGGTGAAAATAGTGCCCACCGTTTTGCCCCGGTTGACGCTGTCGAGACCGGCCGCCATGGGCAGAATCACCTGCACGGCCACCGACAGGATGCCGATGAGTACGCTGAGCACCCACACCTGTAGGATGCTGGCCGCGAAGATCATCAGCAGCAACGAAAGGAACAACAGTACCAACAGGTTTACGATTAGCGCCTTTTTGTTCAGCTTGTCACCCAGCGGGGTGATAAAGAAGAGTCCGAGGCCGTAGCCGATCTGCGCCAGCATGGAAGTGAGTCCGGCCTGCGCTTCCGTGCATCCGAAGGTGGTCGAAATATCTTTCAGAATGGGTTGGTTATAATAGATATTGGCAACCGAAATGCCGGCTGCCACCGCCATCAGCATTACCTGAAAGCGGGAAAGAGATCTGTTTGGGTTGTCGGTTGGAGTCATCGTGATGAAAGCGAATGGAACTGCAAAGGTAGATATTTCGCAGGCAGATCTGTTCTTTCACATCTTTTAATGGAGCAAAGAGTACCATTTCCCGCTTTGTTCAACGACATTTGTAATCGCAAACGATTAAAAACAAGTGAGGGTGTCGCTTCAAGCAGTCCCCTCCCTATACTCACTTCAAACGGGCGTGTAAAACGCACGTGAATTAGAATTTGTGGTGTTTGCGTTCCAAATTTATTTCTCACACAACCATAATAAGAAAGCGGCTTATTTTCTCACGCAAAGGCGCAGAGGCGCAAAATATTCATTAATGATTGAATTACATATATTATGACTTAAGACGCTATAAAGAAAAACCGAAAGTTTTTCTTTGTGACTTTGCGCCTTTGCGTGAGAAACATATTTTATAACGATCCATTGTATTAGAATAATAATTTTAAAATAGGAATTTATGCAATACAAACAATTTGGAAATACAGGAATGATGGTGTCCGAACTTTGCCTGGGCACAATGACTTTCGGTGGGAAAGGCTACTGGACAGCTATCGGAACGCTGCCTCAGCAGGAGGTGAATGCTCTGGTGAAACAGGCTGTCGATGCTGGCATCAACTTTATCGATACGGCCAACGTGTACAGCCTCGGATTGAGCGAAGAGATGACCGGACAGGCCATCCGTGAGCTGGGTCTGAAACGCGACGATCTGGTAATCGCCACTAAAGTGTGCGGCATGATGGGCGAGGGACCTAACGAAACGGGGTTGAGCCGCAAACATATTCTGCAACAGGCCGACGAGAGCCTGAAACGCCTGAATATGGACTACATCGACCTGTATCAGATTCACGGCTTCGATCCGCTGACTCCGTTTGAAGAGACCCTGGAAGCGCTTGACGTACTGGTGAAAAGTGGCAAGGTGCGTTACATCGGTTGCTCCAACCTGGCGGCCTGGCAAATTATGAAATCGCTGGGCATCTCGGCGCAAAACCGACTGGCAAAATACGTGTCGTTGCAGGCATATTATACCATTGCCGGTCGTGATCTGGAACGGGAACTGGTGCCGTTGCTGCTCGACCAAAAGATGGGGCTGATGGTGTGGAGTCCCCTGGCAGGTGGTTTCCTGAGTGGGAAGTATAGTCGCAATGCATCTACCGAAGAGGGTCGCCGCGTCAACTTCGACTTTCCTCCCATTGACAAGGAGAAAGCGTTCGACATTATCGACGTGATGCAGGAGATAGCAGCTTCGAAAGGAGTTTCTGTGGCACAAATCGCACTGGCATGGTTGCTTAATCAACCGGTTGTGACTTCGGTAATTGTGGGGGCAAAAAAACCGGAACAGTTGGCAGACAACCTCAAAGCGATTGAGGTAAAATTGACGGATGATGAACTGAAGCGGTTGGACGAAGTGAGCAAACTGGCACCCGAATATCCCGGCTGGATGATCGAACGTCAGAGCCGGTATCGGGAATAACATTGTGGTATTTTTTTATTTGTTGAAGGCAGTTTCGGTTTTCCGGAACTGCCTTTCATCATTTTACCGTGAGCAATGTAGGATGTTGTGCTTGGGTGCGGCGACTTCCAAGTCGCCGAAAGGGATTGTGGATGCTTTAATTGCTTTGTTTTTTACAGCGAGTCGGAGCTCGCTGCACCCAGGGGTCGGGTCGTGCGAGCTCCGACTCGCACAAAATACTCTGCGAATTGGGAATCGCTGCACCTACTTTCTCACCCAACAGCCTTTCCATTCGTCAGGAGAAGAGACCAAGCCCGCCTTTACGGGATTGTTCAGAGTATATTCCATTGCATTCCAAAGGTGTTTTTCATCCCTGATGGTGGTCTCGAAACTCTCCTTCTGCCATAATGTCCCGGTTCTGTTCATCGCCTTGTTGATGAAGTTGGAGGAGTAGCGTTTAACCGATTGAAGAATATCCTGCAAATAAACAGGGTTCCCGTTTTCTCCAGTTTCGAATGTACGGAACACCCAATGAACATGATTGGGCATGATGCAGAAAGCGAAGTTTTCAATCTTCTTTGATTCGTAAAACAACAAGGTATCTTTCAAAATTTCAACACAGGCAGGAGATGATAAATCAACGTTCAAATCTTGAGTTGAATCCAACAGATCGTCATACGCTTTCACATATTTTTTCCGTCCTATATGATATTGCATTTGCAGTTTTTCAATTATTTGTGAGTCTTTGCCGGCTTGTTGTGCGTAAAAAATATCCGATTTCAAATTCATCAATTGTTGCTTGTGTGTTACCAATGCTTTAGGAGGTACTGCCGATTTTAAACACCACGTAACAAAGAAAATTTGCCCCGGAACTTGAAAGTGAGGCAGCATATGCCGGTAAAACTCTTTTCTTTCCATGTTGTTCATTTTTACAAAAGTAACTGAAATATTGGAGATTCGATGGCATTATTTCTTTCAGCGAGTTGGAACTCGCTGCACCCAATGGCACCCCATGGGTCGTGCGAGTTCCAACTCGCGCAAAATAATTAGCGACTCGGAGGTCGCTGCATTCAAAGGTTATGCCGGCTCTAACTTGCATACTGAATACAGATTCGATTTTTTTCCTTAATTTTGAACCCCTTCTAATCTACCATTCTCAAAGAGTGATGACTACGTTGTTTCAAGGAATCATTTATAAATTTCATATATGCTAAAGAAAACCTTTATTCTGCTATTTTGTGTGATGACGGTCGGTATGCTATGGGCGCAAAATTCGGCCAAATGGTTGCGTTATCCGGCTATTTCGCCCGACGGAAGCAAAATCGCTTTCTCCTATCAGGGTGATATTTATGTGGTTGACAACCAGGGTGGTAATGCCCGTCAGCTGACCAGTAATCCGGCTCACGACTACCATCCCGTGTGGTCGCCCGACGGCAGCAAACTGGCCTTTGCCTCCAACCGTAAAGGCAACTTCGATGTTTACCTGATGGATGCCGATGGTGGTAATCCCACTCGTTTGACCACCCACTCTTCCAACGAAATTCCCTTTTGCTTTACTCCCGACGGGAAAGAAGTTATCTACAGCGGATTGATTCAGGATCCTGCAGCCAGTCTTACCTTCCGCAGCTATGGCGAGTTATACAAAGTTTCTGCAAAAGGTGGTCGTCCCGAACAGGTATTCGCGGTACCTGCTGATGAGGCCACGATAAGTCAGGATGGGAAATTCATCTATTACAACGACATCAAAGGCGTTGAAAACCGCTGGAGAAAGCACCACACTTCGTCTGTCGTGCGGGATATCTGGATGTTCGACACCCAAAATAAAAAATACACCAAGCTGACCGCCACCAACGGTGAAAGCCGCACGCCGGTACTTTCGCCCGATGGCAAAACCGTCTATTTTCTGGGCGAACGGGGCGGCAGCTTCAACGTATTCAAATTCGCGGTTGCCGATCCGAAAAACGTGACTCAGGTTACATCGTTCAAAAAAGATCCGCTGCGTTTTCTCTCGGCGTCGCGCAACGGAACATTATGCTACACATTTCAGGGAGAGATTTATACGCAGCAACCGAACGGCAAACCGCAAAAAATCAGTATCAACGTAAAACGTGACGACTCTGCCGAAGAAACGGAAGTGCTCAAATCGGGGAAGGAAGCCTCCGAAGCCGTGGTTTCGTCCGATGGCAAGCAGATGGCCTTTATCTTCCGTGGCGATGTCTTTGTCTCATCGGTAGATTACGGAACCACCAAGCAAATCACCAACACCCCCGAACAGGAACGTCAGGTGAATTTTAGCTCTGATGGCAAAAAGTTGGTCTATTCCGGTGAACGCAACGGCAGCTGGAATCTCTACGTGGCATCCATCGCCGATGCGAAAGAACCGAACTTCCCGAATGCGACCATCATCAACGAGGAGTGTCTCTACAGCACACCCCGTAATGCGATGTACCCCAAATTTTCACCCGACGGCAAAGAGATTGCTTTCTACGAAAACCGTTGCGAGTTGAAAATCATTACGCTGGCCGATAAGAAAGTGCGCCAGATCACCGATGGCAAAACCACCTTCTCGAGTTCCGACGGTGATCTCGATTTCAACTGGTCGCCCGACAGCAAATGGATCACATTCGATTACACACCCAATAAACACTGGCCTTACAACGATATAGGCATCGTGAGCACCAAGGGTGGCGAACCCATTATCGACCTGGTGGCGAGCGGCTATACCAACCGCAACCCGAAATTTATGATGGGAGGCGATGCCATTCTTTTCTTCTGCGACCGTTACGGGATGCGTAGTCATGCTTCGTGGGGTTCGCTCGACGATGCGTTCCTGGTCTTCCTGAACAAAGAGGCGCATGACAAGTTCAAACTCTCGAAAGAGGAGGCCGAACTGTTGAAGGATAGCACTGATAAGAAGAAAGAAGACGACAAAAAGGCCGAAGATGCCGATAAGAAAGAGGACAAAAAAGCTGATGCCAAAGAGAAGAAAGTAAAAGAGATCAAACTGGAACTCGATAATATTGAGGATCGCATTGTGCGGGTTACCATCAACTCGTCGAAAATGGGCGATGCCGTGATTTCGAAGGACGGCGAAAAAATCTATTACCTCTCGGCTTTTGAAAACGGATACGACCTATGGACAAACGAGTTGCGCAAGCAGGAAACCAAATTGATGATGAAACTCAATGCCAAGGAGGCTACACTTGCTTTCGATAAAGACGAGAAAAATCTCTTTGTGCTCTCGCCGGTTGCTCCGCAAAAAATTACGCTGGCCGGAGAAAAGAAGACTCCGATTGCCTACAACGCGCAAAAGGTTCTCGATCGTCCTGCAGAACGCCAGTATATGTTCGACCACGTGGTGAAACAGGTGCGCGAGAAGATTTTCCGTGAAGATATTTTCGGTGTCGACTGGAACTATTATGCCAAGGAATATGCGCAATATCTGCCGTATATCAACAACAACTTCGACTTTGAAGAGTTGCTGAGTGAACTGTTGGGCGAACTCAACGTGTCGCACACCGGTGGACGTTACTATCCGCGTGCCGAAGGAGGTGACGAGACGGCAGAACTGGGCCTTTTCTTCGACTGGAACTATAAGGGCGACGGCTTGCAAGTGACCGAAGTGCTGGAAAAAGGGCCGTTCAACAAAGCAACATCCAAAGTGAAAGAGGGTGTTATCCTTGAAAAGATCAACGAACAGCAGATCAGCAAAGGCGAAGATTACTTCCCGTTGCTTAACCTGTTGGCAGATAAGAACGTGAAGGTATCGTTCTACAATCCGTCGAACAAAGAACGTTGGGATGAAACGGTAAAACCGGTCACCCGTCTTAAATACAACGATCTGCTCTACGATCGCTGGGTGAAACGCAATGCCGAACTGGTTGACAAACTCTCGAAAGGACGTTTGGGTTACGTGCATTTGCAGGCAATGAACGACGGCAGTTTCCGCGAAGTTTATAACGATCTGCTGGGTAAATACAACGATCGTGACGGTATCGTGATCGACACCCGTTACAATGGCGGTGGCCGCCTGCACGAGGATATCGAGGTGCTTTTCAGTGGTAAAAAATATTTCTCACAGGTGTTGCGTGGCAAAGAGGCCTGCGACATGCCGAGCCGTCGCTGGAACAAACCATCAATCATGCTGGTTTGCGAAGCCAACTACTCCAATGCGCACGGAACTCCTTATGTGTACAAGCACGTGGGTATCGGCGATTTGGTGGGAATGCCTGTACCGGGAACCATGAGCAGTGTGTGGTGGGAAACCCTGCAGGACAAAACCCTGATCTTCGGAATCCCTATCGTGGGTATGCGCGACAACAACGGCAACTACCTCGAAAACATGCAGCAAGAAGTTGACTACAAAGTGGCTCAACGCCCCGAACTGATTCAACAGGGCGAAGACGAACAGATTGAAAAAGCAGTGGAAGTATTGCTGAAACAGGTTGACAGTAAGAAAAAATAGAGCATTGCTTTTGACAAATAATCAAAGGGTCGCAACCGAAAAGTTGCGGCTCTTTGTTGTTTCTGAAACACAAAATCACACATTTCGTGCCAATTATGTGATTTTTATCACACTTTCGGCACGAAATGTGTGATTTCATCCTTTATGACCGCACATGGCAGATTCATATTTTATTTCTAATTTTGAGCTTCAAATCCTTAGTAGCCTCTCCTCCTCACACAGATTGTTTCTGCCTTCGGACGAGGCTTTTGAACATTAAACTTTGAACTGCATGTTTCTGAATCCCGATGCCGAACAGATGACCCCTTTTATTGTGATGGAGGTGCTGGAGCGGGCATCCGAACTTGAAAAACAGGGTATTTCTATCATCCACATGGAGGTGGGAGAACCCGATTTCGATGTGCCTCAATGCGTTGCCGAAGCTGCCGAAAAGGCACAACAGAGCGGCAAAACTCACTATACCCATTCGCTTGGCGATCTTGCTCTGCGCGAAGCCATCTGCCGTTTTTACAAAAATGAGTACGGCGTAACGGTAACACCCGACCGTGTATTGGTTACTTCGGGCAGCTCGCCTGCCATCCTGATGGTACTGATGGCCATCTGTAATGCCGGTGATGAGGTGATTATGACCAATCCAGGATATCCCTGTTACCGCAATTTTGCACTGGCCTGCCGGGCCGTTCCCGTCGATGTGGAGGTACGTGCCGAAACGGGTTTTCAGTACGAAGCCGAATCGCTGCAAAAGGCCATCACACCCCGCACCCGGACGCTCTTTTTTAATTCGCCCATGAATCCTTCGGGGACGCTTGCCGACGAATCGGTTTTCCGAATGCTGGCGCAATTGCCGTTCCCGGTTATTTCCGACGAGATTTATCACGGGCTGGTTTACGACGGACGGGCACGTTCCATTCTTGAATTTACCGACAATGCCTTCGTGGTGAACGGTTTTTCCAAACGGTTTGCCATGACCGGTCTGCGGTTGGGTTATGTGATTGCCCCACAGGAGTATATGCGCACGTTGCAAATCCTTCAGCAAAACCTTTTTATCTGCGCCCCTTCTACGGCACAGGCGGCCGGTGTTGCCGCGCTCGAAGAGTCTGACGCGGATGTGGTGAAGATGAGAGCGGTGTATGACGAACGTCGCAGGTTTATGATAACTCGTTTGCGTGAAATTGGCTTTGAGATAAAGGTTGAGCCTCAGGGAGCTTTCTACGTGCTGGCCGATGCCCGCAAGTTCACCTCCGATTCGTACAAATTTGCTTTCGATGTGCTGGAGAATGCGCATGTCGGCATCACGCCCGGAGTTGATTTCGGAACCAAGGGAGAGGGCTTCGTTCGTTTTTCGTATGCCAACTCGTTAGAGAATATTGCGGAAGGACTAAATCGGTTGGAACGATATTTGCAGGAGAAGAGGGTGTAAGGATGTGGAAATGATCAGTAGCACACAGAATACACGGAATCAACGGACAGCGATGTGCTCTATCTGGTTTGAAACATCCCCGGAACACCAATTGGTTATTATCTTTAGGAGCTTTTTTAGCGATAACTGCCAATTGCCGATTCTAATCGTAAATTGTAACCCCGATAACTATCGGGAAAAATCGTAAATCAACTTTATGCTTTCATTCAGACCGGTAACATTATCTGACAAGGAATTAATAAACAGCTATTTAAAGCAACAACATACACGACTTTTCACCTACTCGTTCGAGGTGCTTTTTCTGTGGCGGAATGTCTACGATTTCCAGATTGCCGAATTCGACAATCATCTGTTAATCAAAACGTATGTCGACGGATGCCACTATTTTCTGTTTCCCGTTGGCAACGACGACTTGGTTCCGACGCTTGAAGCGATGCTCGATCACTCTTTTTGCCTCGATTGCGCTCCGGTGATCGGACAAATTACGCCCGAGAACAAAGAGGTGATGGAGCGGCTGATGCCGGGCAAGTTCAAATTTATCCCTTCGCGCAACGAGTACGAATACCTCTATGAGTCGGAAAAACTGGCGACGCTGAGCGGTAAAGCCTTGCAGCCCAAGCGAAATCACATAAACTTCGTTGAAAAAAACTACTCGTGGCAGTTTGAACCCATTACTCCCGAAAATATCGGCGAGTGCATTGCGTTCAACGACGCCTGGGATTATCACTACAACGACAATCCCGAGTCGAAGAGGTTTATTGAGAACAAAGCCATCAACGACTATTTTCTCTATTATGACAAAATGCCACTCGATGGCGGCTGCATCCGTTTGGATGGCAAAGTGGCTGGTATTTCTGTCGGTACACCTCTCAACGATGAGGTCTATCTTTGCCTTTTTGAAAAGGCATCACACATTTATCGTGGATCTTATACGTTGATAAACAGGGAAATGATTCGTCATTACGCCACCGGCTACAAATATGTGAACCGGGCGGAGGATGGCGGAGTGGAAGGTTTGCGTCAGGCCAAACTGTCGTACAATCCGGCCATTTTGCAGGAAGTCTTTTTGGCCGAACTGGCCGAACAATAAGTTGCGAAAGTAGCCGAAACAGAGGCTATTTAAATATCACTTTCTCGTAAAAAATCAATACCTTTGCACTCTGAAAAATTCATATCGTTATGATTGATAAGATAAACCAGCTGAAGGCCGAAGTGGAAAGCCTGACAGCCGCCACACATGAAAAAGCGGAAGAATTACGTATAAAATACCTCAGCAAAAAGGGAGAAATCACCTCTTTGTTCAATGCATTTCGTGAAGTACCTAACGACCAGAAACGTCAGGTGGGTCAGTTGCTTAACGAGTTGAAAGAGGCCGCCACTGCCAAGATCAACGAACTGAAAGAGTCGCTCGAAAACAGCGCTTCTGCTGGTAGCGAAACCGACCTGACACGTTCAGCCGATCCCATTCTGTTGGGAACACGCCATCCGCTCTCTATCGTTAAAAACGAAATTGTCGATATTTTTGCCCGCATCGGCTTCACTATTGCCGAAGGTCCCGAAGTGGAAGATGACTGGCACGTTTTCGGTGCGCTCAACTTCCCGCCCGAACACCCGGCCCGCGATATGCAGGATACTTTCTTCATCGAAAAAGATCCCGATGTATTGCTCCGTACCCACACATCGTCGGTTCAGTCGCGTGTAATGCTCAATCAGCAACCGCCGATCCGCGTTATTTGCCCGGGTCGTGTGTATCGTAACGAAGCTATTTCCTATCGTGCACACTGCTTCTTTCACCAGGTGGAAGGTCTTTATATCGACAAAAACGTATCGTTTGCCGACCTGAAACAGGCATTGCTTTACTTTGCCAAAGAGATGTTCGGCGAAGATACCAAAATCCGTTTGCGTCCGTCCTATTTCCCGTTCACCGAACCATCGGCCGACATGGATATTTCCTGCAATCTTTGCCACGGCGAAGGTTGTCCCTTCTGTAAATATACCGGTTGGGTGGAAATTCTTGGTTGCGGTATGGTAGATCCGAATGTCCTTGAAGCTTGCGGCATCGACAGCAAGGTTTATTCCGGCTACGCTTTCGGTATGGGTATAGAACGTATCACCAACCTGAAGTATCAGGTGAAAGATCTCCGGATGTTCTCCGAAAACGATGTCAGGTTCTTACGGCAGTTCGAGTCGGCAAACTAAAGAGCAAATTACCAACGATCTCTCTTCTGGAAAACAGAAGAGACTTCTAATAACGAAAAACACAGGCTGTTCCATTGCGGGGCAGCCTGTGTGCGTATATTCAAAAACTACCGGCTATGAATCCGAAGAAAATCTTTTCCAACGAAGCATTCGATGTATTGAAGATCGATAACGTTCGTTACTTTCTGACCTATCGGTTTGTGATGACCTGTGCCACCATGATGCAGTCGATTGTGATCGGTTGGCAGGTATATAGTCTTACGAAAAATGTATTGTTGCTGGGTGTGATCGGGTTGGTAGAGGCAGTTCCGCAGGTTGGGATCGCCCTGTTTGCGGGTCATTTTGCCGATATCTGGGACCGGAAGAAAATCATACAATATACGACTATTCTCTTACTGGTAGGAGCCGGTATTCTGTTGGCATACAGTGTTCCGGAACTCGATTGCTACACCCGGTTTGGCATTTTTCCCATGTTTATCACCATTTTTCTCACCGGTTTTGTGCGGGGAGTACTAATGCCGGCGCATACTGCATTTTTAGGACAAATTGTTCCGAGGGATAAGCTTACCAGCGCGGCAACCTGGAATAGTACCAATTGGCAGTTGGCGGCCGTTATCGGACCTGCTTTCGGAGGTTTGTTGTACGGATTTTCAGGGGTTGTTCCGGCCTATTCGGGGGTATTTATCCTGTATGCCTTTGCAATCTATCTCATTAGCCGCGTGAAGAGTCAAAGAGTTGCTCCTGTCATCAATACCGACGAAAATATCTTTGAGAGGATCAGTGTTGGGGTACGGTATGTATTCAAGAACCAGATTCTTCTTGGCGCTTTCAGTCTCGATATGTTTGCCGTACTGTTTGGAGATGCGGTGGCGTTGTTGCCGGTTTTTGCTTCCGATATTCTGAAAACGGGACCCGAAGGGCTCGGTGTTTTGCGTGCTGCTCCGGCAGTGGGCGCCATCCTGATGTCGGTTTATCTGGCCTTCAATCCTCCGGTCAACCGATCGGGACGTAAACTACTCTGGTGCGTAGCGGGGTTCGGCCTGGCGATTATTGCTTTCGCACTCTCCAAAAACTTCTATTTATCGGCATTTCTGTTGCTTTTGAGCGGTTCGTTCGACAATATGAGCGTGGTAGTGCGCGGAAGTGTTCTTCAGCTCTATACTCCCGATGAGGTTCGCGGGCGCGTGGCGGCGGTCAACAGTATCTTTATCGGCTCTTCCAACGAAATTGGTACCTTCGAATCGGGGCTGACTGCAAAATACATGGGAACGATCCCCTCCGTTATTTTCGGGGGCTGCATGACATTACTTATTGTGGGCATTGCTTCCCGTAAAGCGCCTAAACTGCGCAAGCTGGAATTGAAAGATGCTGTGTGACAGCTAATTTGTCATCCTGAAACATGTTTACCCAGAGGAATTTTCGACAAGAGGAAGGTGACTATAAATGAGGCTAACAAGCAAACAATAGTCACACACGGAATCCCAATCAACGGATTGATAAACGAAGCAGTAAAACCGGCATCCGACAATTGGGTCAGGATGAAAACATGTGACAGATAGATGCCGAAACTGTATTTGCTGATTAGATTTGTCACCAACCTGAATTTCCCCAGCGGAAGATGATAGTGTTTTATAAACACAAATATACCTGCCGCTGTGATAATTACATTGGGACTTAGATAGGTATAAAAATAGCCGTTAAAATCACCGTCATTTTCCGACGACAGATAAGTACCGATCATGGTGACGATCACTCCGGTAATGAAGAGCAGAAATCCCATTATTTTTGCTCTTTTTCCCTCAATTTTATACGCTAACAGGTAACCGAGGATGGGATAACCCAGATAGCCCGAAAAATAAGTAAAATTGATATTGGGCACCGAAGGATTGATCCCCGGCAAATTGAACAATAACACGCAGATCCATACGATGATGTAGTAGAATATCTCTTTCCCGGAACTATTGACAATCCACTTGCTTACTAATGGAATAATGAGATAGACTCCAATCAGCATGTATACATACCACAGGTGATATGAGGCGCCGGTTTTGAGTTGATAGACAATGTAACTGTAGGTTTGCCAAAAGTCCATTTCGATTCCGTGCTCCCTTTTCAGATAGATTTTGTAAGCGATGTAAATCAGGCTCCAAAAGAGGAAGGGCAGTAGGATTCTGGTAATGCGTTTCTTGAAGAATTCTCCTAACTTGTAAGTCTTTGGCAGAATTAAAGCCCCGGTTAGCATCAGAAATACCGGCACGCAAAAGCGCACAAGGCTGTCGAATACATTCGCGACCCACCACTCCGATTGCGGAACATCGCCATATTTATTCACTATTCCGGAAGAAACATGCAAAATGATAACACTCACAGTTGCAAGTGCTCTGAGGTCGTTTGCCCAAACAAACTTCTTTTTCTGGTGATGCATGTTTATGCTTTTGTTGGTCGTTAAGCCCCGATAAATGAAATTGTAATACGTGGCGCAAAATTACACTTTTTTTACAGATCAGGCTACTTTATCCGCTGAAGCCGGTTCTCTCTTTTTTTTCGTATTAATACAGTTTAATATATTACGCGAAATAATATTGCGCACAATGTATTATCTTTGCACCCGAATTTTAATATTATCAGGAAGTGTTACAATTAGACAATCAGGCTTGTTTTCCGCTATATGCCCTTTCACGGGAAATTATTAATCACTACCGTCCGTTACTGGATGAGATTGATCTGACTTACCCTCAATATCTTGTAATGATGGTTTTATGGGAGTCTCAGCCTCAGACCGTGAATCAGTTGGGAGAACGGTTGTTGCTCGATTCGGGCACGCTGACTCCATTGTTGAAACGGCTTGAACAAAAGGGGTTGATTTCCAGAACAAGGCGTTCATCTGATGAACGTGTAGTGGAAATTTCGCTGACAATAGACGGGGTTGATCTTAAGTCTTCTGCAACAGACATTCCCGGGAAAGTGATGCAAAGCATGAATGTGACTCTGGAAGAATTGACTGAGCTGCGCAATGTTGCCCGTAAGTTATTGGCAAAAACCAATCGGGGGTGTACTTCTGCCGGCAAAACCGAATAATCGGACTCTTCCTGTTTGTTTTATATCAAAACTGTAAACGACATTATTATGACATTATTAGAAAATCTTCAGTGGCGTTATGCCACAAAACAGTACAATCCTACCCGAAAAGTTGCTCAGGAGGATGTCGATAAAATTCTGGAAGCAGCTCGTTTTGCGCCTACTTCCTCCGGGTTACAACAATTCAGAGTATTGGTTATTACCAATCAGGAATTAAAAGAAAAAATAGTTCCCATCGCCTGGGATCAACAAATAGTGGCTGACTGCTCGCACTTGCTGGTTTTTGCGGCCTGGGATCGCTATACCGAAGAGCGTATCGATACAATTTACGATTACACGACGGATGAACGCGGCTTGCCCCGTGGTCGTTTCGGGTCGTACACCGACAAAATCAAGGCTCTTTATCTGCAACAAACTGCCGAAGAAAACTTTGTACACACTGCACGTCAGGCCTACATCGGTTTCGCGATGGCTATTGCTCAGGCAGCCGAACTCAAAGTGGATGCAACACCAATGGAAGGTTTTTCTCCCGATGAGCTGGACGAATTACTCGATTTGAAGTCGAAAGGATTGAAAAGTGTCCTTTTGCTCCCCTTGGGCTATCGTGACGCAACTAATGACTGGTTGGTAAAGATGAAGAAGGTGCGGAATCCTAAAGAAGAGTTTGTTATCGAATACAAATAAGGTGATTTTTGAACGAAACGGAAGGGCTATTTCTCTATGGGAAATGGTCCTTTGACGTGTTTAAAGGTAAGAGATGTGTCATGTTGAATGCGCACGGCCTTAAAGATGGATTCAACATTTGTCTGTTTGTGAGGAAGTATATAGGTTATTGCGATTTCTTCACATATACAGATTACTCCTGCAATGCACATGATGAATAGAATACGTTTTTTATTAATCAGACAGAGTTCTATAATACCAGCAATCATTAGTACTCCCCAGACTTTAGCACTATAAGGATGGTAAGAAGTAAGAGACCCGAACTTAATAAGCGAATAGATCCATGAAATGATCTGTAAAATTAAAATTCCGAACAAAAAGTATTTGAGTTTATCTATACTGTTTTTGTGATAAGCTAAAAGAAAAACAAAAGCAGAGAGGTAAAAGACGAAATCGGCATAGCTGTCTAATTTGCCTATAATTAATGGATAGTGAGATCCTCCGTAGGTTCTGCAAATAATGCCATCCAAGATGTCGAAAGAAGCGCCAGTGACAAAGGCCGGGAGAAAATGTAACCGGATAAAGGGATTCTTTAATCCAAATAGGATGATTAGTCCTATTAATCCTCTGGAGAGGATAAGAATAAAAGGGAGATAGTACATCAAGAGGTCATACATGGAGCAATAGCTTTGAAAGCTTCTCTAGAGAATAGGATGCTTAATACGAATTTCAAAAATACGGGTTTTATTTAATATGAAGAGATGGCTTTACTAATTTTCTCTTTTATTGACAGTGGTAATGAAAAATCAAAGGCTAAAATCCTTCATTCGTCCCCCAGAAACAACGGCTTCGTCGATTTTTGATAGTATAACTAAGGAATAAGCTATTCCTTTGCAGCCGAAATCAAACTATATAAAGTTATGTCAGACAATCGTAAACCTGCATTGGGTTTTATTTTCATTACACTTTTACTCGATGTTATCGGCTTCGGTATCATCATTCCGGTTATTCCAAAATATATCAGTCACCTTATTGGAAGTGACCTCAGCCATGCCTCTGTTTACAGTGGTTGGCTGATGTTTTCGTTTTCAGTGATGCAATTCCTTTTCTCTCCGGTTATCGGGAGCCTGAGCGACCGTTTCGGGCGGCGTCCTGTATTGCTTATTGCACTTTTCGGCTTTGGGCTCAATTACCTGATTATAGCTTTTGCTCCTTCTATCGGTTGGCTCTTTTTGGGGCGAGTTTTGGCAGGCATCACAGGGGCAAGTTTTAGTACGGCAACTGCTTATGTAGCCGACATCAGTACTCCTGAAAAACGGGCTCAAAACTTCGGCTTGATCGGGGCTGCCTTTGGTTTGGGATTTATCATCGGTCCGGTGTTGGGCGGCGTTCTCGGACAGTACAGTCTGCAACTGCCTTTTCTGGTGGCCGCCGGCCTTACCTTTTTGAACTGGATTTACGGCTATTTCGTTTTACCCGAATCGTTGCCGAAAGAGAACCGTCGTAAGTTTGATATTCGGCGGGCCAATCCGATAGGTTCACTGATGTTGTTGCGTAAATATCCGATTGTGTCGGGGATGGTTGGTTCGTTGATTTGTGTGATGGTGGCCAGTTTTGCAACTCAAAGTACATGGACCTATTTCACAATGGAGGCTTTCCACTGGAACGAGTCGTTAGTAGGTTATTCCCTGGGATTGATAGGTCTTTTGATGGCAATCGTACAAGGAGGTCTGGTGCGTGTTGTCAATCCGAAATTAGGTCCGGTAAAATCGATCTACATCGGGCTTGCTTTTTATGGATTAGGATTCCTGCTCATTGCATTTGTGCCGCAGGGCTGGATGTTATTTCCGTTAATGATTCCGTTCAGTCTGGGTGGCATTGCCGATCCGGCGGCTCAAAGCATTATTTCCAACGAAGTACCGTCCAATGAACAGGGAGAGTTGCAAGGAGCACTCACCAGCTTGCGCAGCGTCACATCCATTGTGGGTCCGGTGTTGATGACTACGCTTTTTTCTCATTTTACAGCAAAAGGGACGTCGCTTTATTTTCCGGGAGCTCCATTTATGATGGCATCGCTGCTGGTTGTACTTGGTATTCTACTTGCTCGGAATACCCTGAGCACAATCAGAGTGCGAAGCCGCAACGATAAATAACCGTTTCCCAAAAAAGGAGAAAGAGAGCCGATCCGACTCTCTTTCTCGTTTAATTATATCAGGTTGATATTTAATTTTTTACATTGCTCATACATTTCTTCGGGCCAGATGCTTGCCTGAATTTCTCCGATATGGGCTTTGCGCAGGAAAAACATGCAGAGGCGTGATTGTCCGATACCGCCACCTACCGAAAGGGGCAACGAGTCTTCCATCAGTCGTTTGTGGAAATACATTTGGAGGCGTTCCGTTTTTCCTTCCATTTCAAGTTGTTTCATCAGGGCGGCTTTGTCTACCCGGATTCCCATGGAAGAGACTTCAAACGGAATTTCAAGAACCGGATTCCAGAGAATGATATCTCCGTTAAGTCCCGGAAGTCCTTTCTCTCCGGCAGATGTCCAGTCGTCATAGTCCGGCGCACGACCGTCGTGTTTTTCTCCGTCGCCAAGCGGACCACCAATACCTATAATAAATACCGCACCGTATTGTTTGGCTACATTATATTCACGTTCTTTGGGCGAAAGATCGGGATAAAGCTTGCGTAGCTCTTCGGAATGAACGAAGGTAATGTCGGATGGAAGCGAAGGATGTATTTCAGGGAAGCTTTCCGAAACCAGGTATTCGGTGCGAAGAAACGTGCTGTATATCCTTCTTACGATAGATTTCAGGAAATCGATGTTGCGTTCTTCGGCCGACATAACGCGTTCCCAGTCCCACTGATCCACGTAAAGGGAGT
>JAUZOL010000189.1 GCA_030706455.1 Bacteroidota bacterium | reverse complement strand
TGCAGCTTCGGTACCCAATAACAACTTTCGGATCACAAAAAAAGATCACACGTTGATACTTACCACCGATGCCGCTCCTTTCACCGTGTACCCGATGAGCGCCAACAAACTCTTTGTTTTTATCAACGGAATGGGGTTGGATCTAGAGTTTTTGAAAGACGCCTCTACCAACACCTTCAAAGTCAATGTCACCAAAGACGGCAAAGTGATGATGGAAGCAAAAAAAACGAATTGAACGCACCTTCCATATTCTTTTGTAAAAGAATTTCCGATGTTGTAAAACAATAGTCCGGGGATAGCATTTTCATCTATCTTTTCGTAGCTTTGTCCGTGTTGTGAAATATTCAACCATGAAAGAATTAAAGCAATAAGCAGAAAATATATTCGTTTATTTTTCAATCAACAGCTTAATCTACTTAATGTCTTAATGGTTATCTAACTAAACACCCATACTATGAAAATAAAATTTATCGGCGCTGCCCGCGAAGTAACCGGCAGCAAACATTTGATAACAACCAAAGAGGGCAAAAAAATTCTGCTCGACTGCGGCATGTTTCAGGGAAAAGGCATGGAGACCGATGCCATGAACCGCAACCTCGGCTTCGACCCGGCAGAGATCGACCACATCATTCTGACACACGCCCACATCGATCACTCGGGCTTGATTCCCTACATGTACAACAACGGCTTCGAAGGTTCGGTGATCTGCACCAATGCTACCCGCGACCTCTGTGCCATTATGCTCTCCGACAGCGGCCACATTCAGGAGTTGGATATAAAATGGTATAATAAAAAAATGGTAAAAAAAGGGCTGCCTACCGTAGAACCTATTTACAACGATAAAGATGCCGAAGCATGTATGAAACTCTTTATCGGGGTGGCCTATGATCGTCGTTTCTATTTCAACGACAAGAAGAGCCACAACGGCATCAACGTGAAGTTTACCAATACCGGTCACATGCTGGGCAGTTCGGTGGTGAATCTAGAAATCAAAGAAGGAGATAAGATTATCCGATTAGCTTATACCGGCGATATCGGGCGTCCTCACAACCGTATCATCCAGCCCCCGATGCCGTTCCCGCAATGCGATTACCTGATTACCGAATCGACCTACGGCGACCGTCTGCACCAGCCCGATAAAGAATCGGAAGAAGATCTCTTGCGCATCATCACCGAGACCTGCGTCGACAAAGGAGGCAAGCTTATTATACCGTCATTCTCCATCGGCCGTACCCAGGAGATTGTCTTTGTGCTCAACAACTTATACAACGATGGTCGTTTACCAAAGATCGACATCTTCGTGGACAGCCCGCTTTCGGTCAACGCCACCGATGTGTTCCGCATGCATACCGAATGTATGAACGAACATGTGAAGGAGGTGCTGAAATACGACCCCGATCCGTTTGGCTTCAACACCCTGCATTACATCAAAAACGTGGATGAATCGAAAAAGCTGAACGACCATAAGAAACCCTGCGTTATCATCTCTTCGTCGGGAATGATGGAAGCCGGGCGCATCAAGCATCACGTGGCCAACAATATTTCCGATCCAAACAATACCCTGCTTATTGTGGGCTACTGTTCGCCTACCTCTTTGGGTGCGCGCATCCAGCAACCGGGACTGAAGGAGATCTCCATCTTTGGTGAGATGCACCCCATCAATGCGAAGATCGAAAAGATAGAGGCATTCTCCGGACACGGCGATTACAACGAAATGAAGGAGTTCCTGAGTTGTCAGAATACAGCACAGTTGAAGAAAACCTTTTTGGTTCACGGTGAATACAAAACACAACAAACCTACCGTGATTTTCTTGGCAAAGAAGGCTTTTCTAACATCGAAATTCCGGCTCCGGGAGAAGAGTTTGAACTATCGTAAACAGAAGGAAATATGGGTTTATTCAGAGTTATTCTTGCAGTCGTTTTCCCTCCGCTTTCGGTACTTGATAAAGGCTGTGGCAGCTTCCTGATCATTTTCCTTCTCACCCTGTGTGGGTGGGTGCCCGGAGTAATCGGAGCATTGATTATCCTCAACAAACGGAGATAAACGAAGATACCGCCACACGCAAAAACGGGATGAACAAAAATACTAATGTATAATTGTTTATCCCGTTTCTATTATGCATCATGTCATCTTTCAGGCTTCACTTGGTAGCATAAAGCAAAATAGCCTCGCCATCGTGATCTCCGGTCGTTATCCAGTTTGAATTTTCTCTATTTTTGAGATTATATTTTCCAATAATCTGATAAATATGTCCCCTTCCAAGTTTTTCGCAAAAATCGTTTCGGGCAATAGTAAACGATTGGTAGACATGGTGAGCTCTGCTGAACAAGCTGAAAGCCTCTCGACTAAAAGCTCCGACAAAGATATATTTACCCTCGAAGCATTCAGGACCCATTATTCGTCCGTGATTATTGGTAAAGAGAAAGTTTCTGTTGGATAGTGCCCGTTTATGCTCATCGGGGAGTTGATTCAGGTGACAGGTATCTACCTCGGCATAATAACCTGAAGAATGTCCTTCCCTGTCGGTATACCCTCCTTTCTGGCATTCGGTTATTAGTTTGTGGATAGCTTCTGTACGGCTTTTTGAAAATGAATCGACTATAATGACATTGATCGGTTCAAGCAACTCCCGGTTACGAAATTTTGTACCCAACCAATCGGCCGGTTTTCCATCTTTCTTCTCCATCCATTTGCCGATATCCGGCAATTTTATCTCAGTCAGTGGACGTTGTTGTGCCTGACAAAAACAGATGGAAAGCAGATACAGAACAAAAATGATTGAACGTTTAAGCATTGCAAAAAACAAATAACCGATAATCACTGTTGCAAAATCATCACAAATATCAGTCGATTTTCATCAAATTGTTTGCCTTATTAAAAATAATACAAAAACGCTTTACTCCGCTACAAAACAAAAAAGTCTGTACTTTGGAAGCACAGACTTTTTTATAACTTATAAATATCCGATTATTTGATATTCAATTTCTTTTTTACCAAAGGCAGAACATCTACGCTCTGATCTGAATGATAAAGAATTGCAGGAACCTGCAAGTCGAAAATGTAAATAAAACCATTTTCAAGACCAACGTCATTGATCGCTTTTTTAATTTTATCAACAATAGGTTGAACTAATTCTTGTTGTTTTTTCTGCAGGTCGGTTTGAGCTGTCTGGTTCAAAGTACTGATACGTTGTTCCATTTCTACAATCTCACTCTGACGAGCTTGCAAGATAGATTGAGGCATGCTATCTTTTTTGTCTACAAATTCTTTTACTCTTTTGTTATACTCATCACGCATTTTGTTGATCTCGTTTTCATAATTTGTAGCGAGATCCTGAAGAGTTTTTTCTACAGTAGCTTTTTCTGGCATTGCATTATACACATCCTGTGAATTGACATGGCCGAATTTATTTTGAGCAAAAGCCATAATAGGTGCAACGCACAAAACCAGCACAATAATTTTCTTAAGCATAAGTTGATTTTTTAATAATGAAAATTTTTCGCAAAAATAGGGATTTATTTTGAATATCCAAGTTTAACCAGCACATCATCGCTTATGTCTATTTTAGGCGATGAGAAGATAATATTCATAGATGAAGACTTATCCAGAATCAGTTGGTAGCCTTTATCGTTTGAAATGGTTTGAATAGCATTATAGACTTCGTCCTGAATAGGTTTCATAAGACTTTGTCTTTTCTTGTAGAGTTCTCCTTCCGGACCAAAATACTGACGTTTCAGATCCTGAGCAGCCTTTTCTTTTTCTACAATTTCGTTTTCTCTTTTAGTCTTCATCTCAGGTGACATAAACACAACTTCTGTCTGATATGTCTTGTAGAGATTTTGTACCACCTGCATCTTTGCCTCCACTTCCGCTTGCCATTTTTTTGACACCTGGTTTAGCTGCTCATTCGCCGATTCATAGGCTGGCACATGTTTCATGATATATTCCATGTCTACTATAGCAAATTTCTGAGCGTGAGAAATGCTGAAGGCTCCCATCAAAAACACGAACAAAATAATAAGCTTTTTCATAGTCTTCTGATTTTAGTTGCACATTCAAAAATCTATATTTTAGAACTCTTGTCCGATAATGAAGTGGAAGTGGCTTCCACCATACGAAGTACTGCCGTTAATCTTGTCGAAACCATATGCCCAGTCAATACCCAGCAATCCAAACATTGGAAGGAAGATACGGACACCGACACCCGCCGATCTCTTCAAATCGAAAGGATTGAATTCTTTACCGGAACTCCAGCAGTTTCCTGCATCAACAAATGCAAGGGCATAGATATTGGTTGTTTGTTCCAATACCAACGGATAACGCAATTCTGCTCCAACTCTCGTATATACATAACCAATCTGTGCACTTTGCAAAGCTCCGTTTCTGTAATAAGAAGCCGTCGGGGTCAACGAACCGTTTTCATAACCACGTAAACCGATAGTTTCTGTTCCATAAGTGGTATAACCAGTCATACCGTCACCACCCATGTAGAACGTTTCAAATGGAGAACGTTTGTATTTGTTATAATAACCAAGGTATCCATATTCAGTTCTACCCATCAGCACAAACGTACGGTTGGCATTGGAAAGAGGAATAAAGAATTTACCTTTGAATTTCAATTTATAGAATTCAACCATATTGTATCGATCCTGATCACTCATTGAAGCTGAGTAGTCCTTATGGTCAAACGAAGAATACGGAGGTGTAAACTGTCCGGACAAAGTGAACGTTGAACCGCTACGGGTATATATCGGATTATCTGTTGAATTACGGCTTAAAATCACATTCAAGCTTGCAAGATTTGCTACACCATCAGACATCAGGAAGTAGCTCCAGTTTTTCAATGAATAACGTTGATATTCAAGACCAAGATTCAACTGAAAATAGTCATCAGGCCATTGCAAACGCTTACCCCAGCTTGCAGAAATACCAAATGTATGAATGTACTTATCCGGGTCTGCTTCATAAGCATAGCTGTTGCCATAATTACTTCCGTAGCCGCCGTAGCCACCATAACCACTTGAATACGAATTGTAATAATTACCCAGATAACTTGAATAACGGTTACTTACACCAGTTTGTATAGAATAATATGCCGACAGTGATAATGAATTAGGACGCTTTCCTCCCAACCATGGTTCAACAAAAGAAACGCTATACGATTGATAGTAGCTACCGTTAGTTTGACCTGATATAGAAAAAGTCTGACCTTCACCCTCTGGCACAAAACGATAAGTTGACGGTTTGAATAAATTCTGAATAGCAAAGTTGCTGAACTTCAACCCCAAACTACCTACCACCCCGGTTTGTCCCCATCCGGCAGAGAATTCAATCTGGTCGTTCGATTTGGAAACCAAAGGCCAACTGATATCAACATTACCTTCTTCGGGATTAGGTTGCACATCCGGCATCAGTTTTTCCTGCTCGAAGTTACCCAATTGAGCTAATTCGCGCATGGTACGCATCAAATCGGATTCGCTGTAGTATTGTCCGGGAACAACATACATTTCACGGCGAACAACATGCTCGTATACGTGTGTATTTCCGCTTATCTTTACATCGTTGATTGTGGCCGGTTTTCCTTCATAAAGACGCATCTCAAAGTCAATAGAGTCATTCGCCGTATTTACTTCAACCGGGTCTACATTCATAAAGAGATATCCTTTATTCTTATAGAATTTGCCCACAGCATCTTCGTCGCTGGTCAAACGTTTGTTCAATAATTTTGCATTGTATGTCTCTCCTTTTTTGATACCCAACACCATGCTCAGATATTCACTCGGATAAATAGTATTTCCTACCCAGGAAATATTACGTATATAGTATTTCTTACCTTCATCCACTTTCAGGTAAACATTGACACTCTGATCATCATAACGGGCTACACTATCCCAGACTACGGTTGCATCACGAAACCCTTTTTCATTGTACCGTTCAACGATTAGGTTCTTATCTGCGGTGAAATTTTCATCCACAAACCTTTTTGTTTTGAACAGGTTAACCAATTTTGGCTCGTTGGTTTTTTTCATTGCGCCGACCACCTGATTGAACGATAAAGCCTGGTTGCCTTCAAGGAAAATTTCATGTACTTTCACCTTCCGGCCGGGATCGACATCAATATCAACCGTCACCATTCCTTTTTGAAGAGTATCATTCTTTTGGAGGACAGAAACCGTTGCATAACGAAATCCTTTATCATTGAGGTATTTCTTTATCACAGTCACCGCTTTGTCTTTCAAGTCAGGAGTCAACTGACTACCTTTAACCATCCCGATTTTAGGATCGACATCTTCGATATACGATTTCTTGAGTCCTGTATAATTAATTTTAGAAATGCGTGGACGTTGCTGAACAACAATTTCTATCCAGACTTTATTTCCTTCAATTTTGGATGCTAAAACTTTCACATCTGAAAAGAAGCCCTGTTTCCAAAAACGTTTTAAAGCGCCGGTCAATTCGTCACCGGGCACCTTCACCTTTTGACCTACAGTAAGACCTGAGAAGCCTACCAATACATAATCTTCATACATTGAAGAACCCGAAATTTTAATTCCGGCGATTTCGTATTCTCTTGGATTCTGTGAATAATAAATATTCGGGATAGATGCTTTA
>JAUZOL010000188.1 GCA_030706455.1 Bacteroidota bacterium | reverse complement strand
TGTGATCTGTGCTGAAGCCCCCGGCATACCGCTTGATGGAGTCACAGATACACCTGATACCTTACCATCAAGCGCACTTGATAATCCGGTACTCCCTGCTCTGCCTAAATCGGAACCTTTGACATCCTGAGCGGCATAGCCAAGAGCCTTTTGTTCCTTTTTAATACCGAATGCTGTTACAACTACTTCGTTAATCTGTTTTGCATCAGATTTCATTGTCACTTGCATTCCTTGTTTTGCTTCTTTTTCAACGCTCAACATCCCTACATACGAAAAAATCAATGTTTTTCCATGTACAGGGAGGGAAATTGAGAACTTTCCATCTGTATCAGTAATTGTCCCATTGCTGGTTCCTTTTACTAATACTGTAGCCCCAATCACAGGCTGGCCATCATCAGCTGAGACCACCGTTCCCGAGATTTTTGTTTGAGCCGAAGCCCAACTAATACCTATCAATAGGCATAGCAGTGTAATTGTTTTTCTCATAGGATTCACTTTCTGTTAAAAAACGCGATTAGTTTATACTTGTAACTTTTAAAAAACGTGCAAAGATAAACCCATCTTTTTTCTCATACAACCCAAACAGTTTCAATTTGTTATTTTTTCTTGACAAAAACAATCACTATGTAATATTTACTGCATCTTTATACTTAATTATGGCATAAGGAATACGTATTTTATTGCACATATTCCAATATGTAAGTATATACAATTAAAATATAAAGCATTTATTTGAAGTACAAATTCTTACATACACAAAAATAGTATAGTATTATTGTATATATATACTTAATTAATGGCAATATTAAGAAAAAGAAGCGATTATTAAATTAACAGCACAACTCAGAATATATTTAATTATATATAACAAATGCGAGATTAATTACAAATTGATATAATACACCTACCTAGGTATCAAATAGCATACAGTAAACTCCTATTTTATATACAATTTCATAGCCTTTCTCCATATTATTGCAAATTGCACTGAAAATTGAAAATAAAGATCAAATCTATAAAAAGCAACAGACCCATTCTTGCATTACGAAGTAAATCACACTATCATCTTGTTGTTATATAGCACAAAAAAAGGCCTCAAAAATGAGGCCTTTTAGAAAGGTGATTCAAATTAACTTATTACTTAAACGTAATAAACGTTTCGTCTTCGTTCCAACGAGTTCTTCTGTAACCATCAACCAGATAAGTAACACCCGGAGATTTTGATTTCTTCAGTTTGAAAGAAATACGGTCGCTCATCACCCCTGAAGGCATTGATACCGAGTTAAGGGTAACTTTCCCTTCTGTAATGGTTATTGTATCTATTACGGCATTAGTCGTAACATTTAGGTTTTGAATAATCCCTGTCGTTGTAAATGACAAACCAGTAACATCACATTGGATCTTCGACTTCAAAGTAGTAGGAGGCCATGTTGATTTCGCTCCTACATTGTAAATAGCATTAATGAAAGATGGAATGCTGGAAGTAGTTCTCAACCACATCTGAGTTGTCGAATTGTCGGATGTATTATATGTTCCAAACGTATACATGGTAGTTTTATTTACCAACGTATCCGCATTTGTATTTCTAATACGAACTCTCCATTCACCGCTTAATGGATAAATAGAAGAATAATCCACTTTAGGATCCGAATATGTTTCGCAGCTCACAAAAGTAGCAGCGAAAACACAAAGTAAAATTAATGATCTTATTATTGATTTCATACGTATATTTTTTGACAAATTATTAATTCAAATCTTACTTGTGCCACCACATCTTTTGACCGAGAGGAACCACTAAGGGAGTGTTCGGGTTGTTATCGGATGATAACTTTGGATATAAGAACCGGTGAGGGAACTGACCTGCCACTAAAACAGAACCAATAGAAGGAGCTAAAGTTCCAACCACATAGTTAGCATTTATTTTTGAGATGCTACTCAGGTCTGTAACCGTTTGTGTTCCCAGAGCCGGTATTCCGGTTCTGCAAATATCAAAGAAAGCATTCCATGCATCAGTACGTGTAGAAGATACCCATTTTTGCATTAAGATGCATTTCAACATTGTATCCGAAGATGTAGCATCGAAAGCATAAGCTCCACCTGCAGCCAGGAACGTTGTTGCATCATAGCCCCAGCGAGAGAAAGCCGCTTTTACAGCAGTCTCATAAGCTGTTTTAGCCTTCCCTGAATCTCCAATACGTGCCCAAGCTTCAGCCTGAAGAAAATAACTTTCAGTAGCAGACATAAAATATACCGGATCTGTAGCAGCCAACACAGCTCTTGAGTGTACTGTAGGAGGGAATGCACTTCCACTTAACGTATTAGAACCATAAGCACCCTGATCACAGCCTCTGTAGTAAGGAGCTAATGCCGTAGGAACCGCAACAATTGTATCTTTACCTGTCTTTGCACTGATTTGAAGTATACTACTAGTAGGTTCTGCAAAAGAAGCAATACGAGGGTCGTTATTCGCCTTTAGGTATTGGACCATTGTAGCACTAACCCGGATGTTTAATGTCGTATTAAGCTTTCTGCGGTCATTTTCGTATAAAGGATTTGACTTATTTTCCGCATCTGTAAACTGAGTTAGTTTAGCGTCAGTTGCCAACAAATCTCCCTCTGTAAGCAATGCTTGAATAGCAGCCTGATTTGTTGTAAAATCGCGCATAAGGATTTTCAGCTTCAGAGTCTTTGCAAACTGAACCCATTTTGTAATATTACCGGCATAAACCATATCCTTTGAACCCATTTTTGTAAGCATTGCTGTTGCAGCATCTTTTTTAGCAATAGCCTGATCAAGGAGTGCGAGAATACCAGCATCTACAGTTTTACTGTCATCAAATACCGGAGTCAGATTTGCATCTCCCTGAAGAGCCTGAGCAAACGGAATCTTTTCAAACAGACTTACCAGCATATTAAAGTTGTAAGCGGTCATCACTTTTGAGGCTAACCAATAATGCCAATCTCCGTCTTTTTCCGCCTGAGAAATAGCCTGTTTCAAATCGGGCAATGCTCCTGCATAAATTGATTGCCAATAGCGAGAGAAATATGTATTATTATTTGCCATATTGTATTGGTCAATCGTAGTATATTGTTGCGAGTTGGTGTTCTGAGCATATTGCTGTGACCACAAAGCTGTCACCAACTGCACATCACATCCTAAAATTGAAGCAGACCAGGTAGTACCTGATGTAAATAAAAGTGGGGTTGCAGATGTCGTAGGGTAACTCGGATCTTTGTTCACATCCAGATAATCTGTACATGCAGAAAAGAGAAAAGCAGAAAGCACTAACCCCAAGCTGTAATTTATAATTTTTTTCATAAGATTCTGTTTTTTAGATTAGAAATTGACCTTGAGTGATGCTCCAAAATTACGTACTGTTGGAGAAGCTGAGAATTCACCAAAGTTAGATGAAAGGTCATTACCATAGTTTGATTGATCCGGATCTACAAAGTTGTTAGCAGCGGCAGTCCACATCAAAAGGTTCTTACCAATAATGCTAATCTGAGCATTTGTTATCGGAGTTTTAGCAAACCATTTTTTAGGCATTGTATAACTCAACGAAACCTCTCTCAATTTCACATAGGTTCTAGGAAGAACACAATTTCCTTCCATTCCTTTATTGCTTGAAGAATAGTTCCAATAATTAAGAATACCACCTGTAGTCAACAACGGAATATCATTTTCAGCATAAACTCCTGCTGAAACTTCTTTTACAGAATTCGGAACAAGGAATGGTTGGCGGTTATTATACATTGTGTTAGTTCCATTACCATTCCAGTCCAACATACGAGCTGTATTACTAAAGAAATAACCACCCTGGCGGTAATCAAACACTACGCTAAGAGCAAGAGCTTTGTACGACCATGTAGAAGTGAAACCCATTGTAAAATCAGGGTTTGAAGATCCAATAGTAGTATATTCGTTAGAAGCTATCTGAGGAAGTCCACTTGAATTTACAATAGTTTTTCCATAATAAGGAGAACTTGTATCTGTTACTTTTTTAATTGCCGGGACCTGAAATACACCAACAGGTTGTCCCTTTATCATCATATAGTTAACATCATAAGCAAATGTAAACTGATAGTTCGTTACGTTATCCCAAAGTTCTTTGATTAAGCTCCAGTTTTTAGCAAATGTCACGCCTAACTCCCATTCAAAGTTCTTATTTTTCAGAGGAGAGCCATACAAACGTGTTTCAATACCTTTGTTATTAATTTTACCGATATTCCTTACTTTTCCTGTGTAACCAGATTCGGGCGATATGCTGGCAACAATGATTTGGTTTTTGGTATCCTTGTTATACCAGGCGAAGTCCAATCCCAAACGATTATTAAACATCTTCAGATCCATCCCAAATTCTAATTCCGTTGAAATTTCAGGCTTCAGACTTTGGCTGTAAATAGTATTTGAAACAGTCAGCCCGGAAATACCCGACAAAGGCATAAATAAGTTACCAAATCCTAAAGCTATCTGAGTAGGCAAATATTTATTATCTGTCAAATAAACGTTTGCATCATTACCGGTCTGCCCAACACCTGCTCTCAATTTCAAGTAACTGATTGGAGTTTTATTAAGAGATTTTATAGCGTCTGTAAGAATAACAGAAGCGTTCACACCACCATAAAAGAAACTATTTTTACCAACGGGCAATGTAGATGACCAGTCATTTCTGGCAGAAAGGCCAAGGAATGCCCAATCTTTATATGAAATATCACCCTGTCCAAAGACGCCGATTAATCTGCGCTTGTATGCCGGAGTTGCCACATTACCGTTAATTGTAGGCAAAGAAGCACCATTAGAAAGGTTGTACCATCCCGGAACGTCTAACGCTCCCTGAATAGCATCATTTTCATATTTCGTACGTTGGTTAAGGTTCCAACCGGCAGTTCCTGTAACTCTGAATTTTGTACCAAGGTTATAGTCAGCTGTTAACATTGCTGTTGCATCAAGTTGACCATACTTTACATTATCTTCTTCGTAGTTACCCGGTATACTTTTATTTGAGAAGTTAATCGCCCATCCTGTTGTTGATTGAGTTAACTGTGCAGACCAGCTTTTTGTAAGAGAGTTAGTAAAGTCAGCGCCCATTCTGGTGATGGCTTTCAAACCATGCATAATATCATAGCTCAGTTCCACTTTACCGTATACACGGTCATCCTGATAAACACTTCGGTTATTAGCCATAATCCAATAAGGATTCTGAGCGTAACCGGTATAGAAATTATCAATATTATTGTAAGGATTATTGTAATCCTTCATGTCTTGATAACTTATATCAACCGGGGTTTGAATAATATCCTGGAACATGGTAGCACCGGTAGCGCCACCCTGTCCGCTACGTACATTGCGAATGTCTTTACGAACATAGTTTACGTCAATGTTTGCATGGAAATTTTTGTAATTGGCATCTCCACGAACAGAGAAAGTGTTACGATTATATTTATCTACATTAGTTGGCACAATACCATCCGAAGATAAATTATTATATGTAAAAATAAACGATGCATTCTGGTTACCGGCTGTAACACTCAAGTTATTATTAACTTCAAGACCATTTTCATAAAAGTCGCGCAAGTTATTTTTTACAAAAGCAAAAGGTTTCACACGTTGAACTCCCTTAGCTGAATAAAAACCGTTAGCATCGAGAGGAGCACCCCATTTACGCATCAGACCGTCTAAAGCCGGACCCCATGAACCATTTTCTCCAAGACCGGGTTCTGGTGTACCGCCCTGATTTAACAGTGGCCATCCCTGTCCAAAACGATCCTGATACTGAGGCACCCGCAAAATATTTGAAACTGTTGCAGCTCCTGTATATTCTACCTGAATTTTTGAATCTGTCGTACCGCGCTTTGTTGTAATCAAAATTACACCGTTAGCTGCACGTGAGCCATAAAGAGCTGTTGCAGAAGCACCTTTCAACACTGTAACAGAAGCAACATCATTAGGATTAATGTCACCTGCCTGGTTACCAAAGTCAACTGCCTGTCCTGTTGCTGCATTACCCATAAATGAGTTTTGGATAGGAATTCCGTCAACGATGTACAAAGGTTGGTTATTACTAAATGAAGTAATACCACGAATAATTACCTTTTCAGAAGTACCTGTACCTCCTGAATTAGAAATATTCAGACCAGCCACCTTGCCTGTAAGACCATTCGTCACAGAAGTTGGTGTTGCACGTGTTAAGTCATCTGACTTTACGGTAGATGCTGCATAACCCAAACTTTTTTCTGAACGTTTGATTCCCATTGCCGTAACTACAATTTCGCTAATCTGACGGGAATCAGACTGCATTTGTACCTGCATAGAGGGTTTTGCTGCTAATTCAACGGTTTGCATACCCACGTATGAAAACACCAAAATCTTAGCATTTGCAGGCAATGTCATAGCGAACTTACCTTCAGAATCTGTAATCGTACCGGACGAGGTACCTTTTACAACGACAGAGGCTCCGATAATCGGCTGACCATCGTCAGTCGAGACCACTGTCCCTGTTACTCTGGTCTGAGCCGCAGCCCAACCAATGCTTATTACTAAGCATAACATCATCATTAATTTTCTCATACCTTTCACTTTTAAGTTAATTTTCACCTTAAATTAGTCTGTTTTTCAAAAATGTCAACCACAAAAATAGAAT
>JAUZOL010000187.1 GCA_030706455.1 Bacteroidota bacterium | reverse complement strand
ACCCAACCGGGATCAAACAGCAGTACCGGAAGTCCGAATGCAGCGGCCAACCCGACAACAGATACCTACATCCGCAAAATGAACGGTTGGTATGGTATTTTGGTACAGGATTTAGGACAGTCACCATTCTCGCTGGTATTGAAATACGATAGCTACGATCCGAATACGAAGGTAAAAGGCGACGAGATCGGGGCAACTGCAACGGTTGCAGGAGCTGTAAAGACAAATAAAGCAGACCTGAAATACAACACTCTTGGCATAGGAGGCCTCTGGCGTATCAATCCTGCCCTGCGTCTTCAGGTATTTTATGAAAACGTAAAGAACGAAAAATCGGCCAACCTTGCCTCAACAACACGTAGCTCCGACTTTTCTCGCGATCAACTTGACGACACCTTTACTGTTCGCCTGCAATTCAAATTTTAACACCAAATATCAGAGCGAAAGATTTAGAAATTAAATTTTTCGCTCTGAAAATAAACTCTCCAAGGCTTCCATCTGGCAACAATATCTTTACTCCACTGTAATATTTTCGTAACATCACAATTTTACTTTTGCAATAGAAAAAGTTATCGCTGATTAAGGTAAGACGCAAGGCAAAAAAGATTTATAGTTTAACAAGACACCACGACATTATGGAACTTGTATTGCAACAAAATCAGGTAGTTACATGGAGATTCGAAGCTGGAAAGAAGCTTCCCGCTCCGAAAAACATTGGCGAATTTATTGTTAGCATTCCGGGTAATATCGAAAGATTGATCGATTCTCTAAGTTTTGAAGTAACATATCGGTTATCCTGGTTCCTGCGGAGAGTTATATTTCAATAGCACATTATAAACGCTTAATTATAAATTATTTCTAAGATGAAACGTATTCTTATTTCATTCGCTCTCGTAGCGATGCTTGCTTCAATGGTAAGCGCACAAAAAGTAAAAGGTTCTGATACATGTCTTCCTTTGGTTCAGAAAGAGGCAGAATCATATATGAAAAAAGCCGGGACAAAAGTAACTGTAACCGGTGGTGGTTCAGGTATCGGTTTTGCAGCTTTGATTGAAGGCACAACCGACATCGCGATGGCTTCGCGCAGCATCAAATTCGACGAAAAGATGAAAATGCAAAACGGAGGCAAGGCTGCAAAATCGGTAGTAATAGCGAAAGATGCACTCTCGATTGTGGTTAATCCGTCAAATAAGGTAACCAACCTTACCCGCGAACAGTTGGAAGGCATTTTTACAGGTAAAATCACAAACTGGAAACAGGTTGGTGGTGCTGATATGCCAATCGTTGCTTACTCTCGCGAAACAACATCGGGTACCTACGAATTCTTCAAAGAACATGTGTTGAAAAACAAAAACTACAAATCGGGAATTCTGAGTATGCCTGCAACAGGAGCTATCATTCAGTCTGTTAGCCAGACAAAAGGTGCTATCGGTTATGTTGGAATGGCTTATGCAAACAGTAGTGTAAAAGAAATCCACGTTTCGTACGACGGCGGTAAAACATTCGTTCAACCGACAAAGGCAAATGCCAAGAGCGGCAAATATCCGATCGTTCGCCCGTTGTTCCTCTACTACGAAGCTAAGTCGGAAGCAAAGGTGAAACCCTTCATCAATTACATCCTCTCTGAAGAAGGCCAGACAATTGTTGATAAAGTTGGTTATCTGGAATTAAAATAAAAACTTCGTTGTGTGTGAGTTCGATGTTGTTCTGATCAAGGATTTTAACCTTGGAACAACGTTGGACTCTTTTTTATCTTTCCTCAATAGGATTTGTTTGTACGATATAAATTTCAAAATTTTATCCTGTGTTCAATAAAAAAAGAAACCGTTTTGGAGAAACCCTTGTAGAATGGACGCTGCGGCTTAGCGGCGGCACCACCACTCTGGTCATTGTACTGATCAGTATTTTTCTTTTCACTGAGGGTTGGGGGTTGTTCAAGTCGTCAACCGTCGAGAAGGGTTATGTGCTTTGTGTAAACCGTTCCAATAAAATCCAAAACCTTACTCCCAAGCAAGTAAAAGAAATTTTCGATGGCAACATCACCTCCTGGAAACAAGTCGGCGGCGACGACATTCCTATCGAACCGCTGCGTATGGACGATATTGCTTCTCAATATACCGAAGAGGAAATCGGCGCTAACTTTGAGCATTTGCCACAGAAATTAAGTGAGGCGATTGCGGCAAAGCCGGGCGCTTTGGCATTTTTCCCCGAACAGTTTATCAACATCAATTTCCTGGGGCGTGTCCTTCCGGCCGAAACCATTACCCTTAAAGAATATTTCGGAGGCAAAGAGTGGTTTCCCACCGCTACACCCGCAGCACAATTCGGCGTTTTACCTCTTATTCTGGGAACACTTTGGGTGAGTATTGCAGCAATACTTATTGCCTTGCCATTTGGAATGGCTGTCGCAATTTATCTTGCCGAAATAGCCAACAACCGCGTCAGGAAAATACTGAAGCCTCTGATAGAGCTTCTGGCTGGTATTCCATCTGTGGTTTACGGTTTTTTTGGACTGATAGTAATTGTTCCGCTCATACGTAGCATTTTTCACCTACCGGTAGGAGAAACAGCACTGGCAGGAGCAATCGTTCTGGCTATTATGGCACTGCCCACCATTATCACCGTGGCCGAAGATGCCATGCGCACTACGCCGCTGGCCATGAAAGAATCGAGTCTGGCGCTCGGAGCTACCCACTGGCAAACCATCTACCGGGTCGTTATTCCTTATGCATCATCGGGTATAATGGCCGCAATTGTTCTTGGTATCGGTCGGGCTATCGGCGAAACCATGGCTGTATTGATGGTTACAGGAAACGCGGCCGTAATTCCACACACTCTGACCGAACCGGTGCGTACCATCCCGGCCACCATCGCCGCCGAACTGGGCGAATCGGCCATGGGCAGCGTACAGTATCAGGCGCTGTTTATGCTTGGAGCTATCCTCTTTGTGCTGACACTTGGCATCAGCATCTGGGCCGAAATCATTCGCAAAGAACCCAAAGTTCAGTAACCACGGAAAAAGAATATAGAGTTATGCAAAAGAATAAATTTACAGGAAAACGTGCCAATCAGGCGATCTTCTTTTCTCTTTTCCGTTTGATGAGTTATTTGGTTGTGGGAATCCTTTTCTGCATCATCGGATTTATTGTGATCCGTGGAATCGGCGTAATCAACTGGGAATTCCTAACCTCAGCTCCTAAAGACGGAATGACGAAAGGCGGAATTTTCCCGGCCATCATCGGTACTTTTTATCTGGTTATCGGCAGTATGCTGGTAGCCTTTCCCATTGGCGTAATGTCGGGTATTTACATGAACGAATACGCGACCAATAAATATGTCGTGAGAGTGATCCGCGTAATGACCAACAATCTGGGAGGCATTCCTTCCATCGTATTCGGTTTGTTCGGCATGTCACTTTTCGTAAACAAACTACACTTCGGCGACTCATTGCTTGCCGGTTCGTTTACCTTAGGACTGTTGGCGTTACCATTGATTATTCGGGTAACCGAAGAGGCGCTCAAAGCCATACCGGATACCTATCGTCAGGGAAGTCTGGCACTCGGAGCTACCAAACTGACAACCATTCGCAGGGTAATACTTCCTGCTGCATTTCCGAATGTTATGACAGGACTCATTCTCTCTATCGGACGTGTATCGGGCGAAACAGCACCAATCCTGTTCACCGCAGCGGCTTATTTCCTTCCGCACCTTCCGACTTCAGTGTTTGATCAGGTTATGGCCCTGCCTTACCACTTGTATGTGATCGCTACAAGCGGAACCGATCTGGAAGCAACCCGGCCGATGGCCTACGGTACGGCAATCGTGCTTATTGCCATCGTATTAATAATGAATCTGCTTGCCAATATTGTGCGAAGAAGATTCAGTAAATAATCGTTGCGAATGTAAGTTTGAATTATTAAAGAATACACCGTTACAAGATATACATAATGAAACTTGAAGCAAAGAACGTAAATTTTTTCTATGGTGACTTTCATGCACTGAAAGACATCAATATGCAGATTGACTCCAATTCGGTTACTGCATTCATTGGCCCGTCCGGTTGCGGAAAATCAACCTTTCTTCGTCTTTTCAATCGCATGAACGACCTGATAGACGACACACATCTGGAAGGAGAATGTCTGGTCGGCGATCAAAATATCTACGACAAAAGTGTGTCGGTGGACGAATTGCGGACCACCGTCGGTATGGTATTTCAAAAGCCCAATCCATTTCCAAAATCGATTTTCGAGAATGTTGCCTACGGATTGCGTGTCAATGGAGTAAAAGATAAAAAGATAATTACCGAAACAGTTGAAAAATCGCTTAAACAGGCAGCTCTCTGGGAAGAAGTAAAAGATAAACTAAAAAAATCAGCATTCGAACTCTCCGGCGGCCAGCAACAACGCCTCTGTATTGCCCGTGCATTGGCCATTTCTCCTTCAGTGCTTTTGATGGACGAACCGGCTTCTGCTCTTGATCCGATCTCAACTTCCAAAATCGAAGAGTTGATTTTCGAGTTGAAGCATAATTATACCGTGGTTATTGTAACGCACAACATGCAGCAAGCTGCCCGCGTAAGCGATAAAACCGGATTCTTTATGCTGGGAGAACTGATTGAATTCAACGATACGAAGAAAATCTTCCTCAATCCCGATAAAGAGCAAACCCAGAATTATATCACCGGTCGCTTCGGTTGATGAACAATTCAACGATTTCAGAATTTCAATGATTAAACAATTCAACAGTTAAACGAACAAACATGAAACATACAGAAACCGAATTGCTGGAACTTAAGAAAGCAATCTCCGATATGTGGAGACTGGTTCAGTCGCAATTGGAGAAAGCCAAAACATCTTTGCTCACCGGCGACGAAGAGTTGGCCCGCGTAGTGATGAGCCGTGAAAAACGGGTCAATGCCTTTGAATTGAAAATTGACAGCGATTGCGAAAATTACATTGCGCTTTACAGCCCGGTGGCCATCGACCTTCGCTTTGTACTCTCCGTCCTCAAAATCAACAAAACCCTTGAGCGTATCGGTGACTTTGCCGACGGCATTGCCCGCTTTGTGCTTGAAACCGACGGACACGACCAGCATCTGGAACTGCTCAAAGAGCTTCATATAGAAGATATGTTTGGCTGCGTGATTGAAATGCTCGAGAAAGACAAACTGGCACTCGAAGAAGAAAATACCGCTTTGGCAGGTGTCGTTTTCACCATCGACAACAAAGTGGACGATTGCTATTCAGATGCCATTCAAGCTTTAGCAAAACATATCACCGCACATCCCGAAGATGTTCTGTACAGTCTGAATCTGGTAACGCTGCTCCGCAAAATAGAACGAATTGGTGACCACTGCAACAACATTATGGAAGAACTCGTTTTTTACCTGGATGCCAAGGTGCTTAAACACCAAAAAACAGCCCAGTCAAAAGACACCGAATAAAACATTATATCACTCAGTACGACAAAGGCAGTCCCAAATCAGGAACTGCCTTCACTTTTTTAATTGCTTATCTCTTTTTAGAGCGTCACTCCTATATGTATACCTGCATTAAATCGCATTGCATTGTCCGACACGGAAGATGAGTTCCCATTAACTGTCAGGTTTTTGAAATTTCCAGGCATTAACGATGCCTCAATCCCAAGATTCACAATACCGAGAATAGAATAATTGAGCTCTGCACCAAGCAATGAACAAAATGTATTGCCAGTAGTTTTCGTAAAATAACTGCCGGGGTATTGTCCTCCGATGCTGTAATAGACCATCGCCTTGTACGATTCAACCCCTAATGCGCATTTAGCCCCAAAATGCATTCCCGTCAATAAAACCGGCACGTTGCATTTTAGATCAAGCCCATTAAAAGACAACGAAAAATCATCTGAAACCGATCCACTTTCTGTGTATCCGTCTCCATTCATATCGAAACCCGAATAAGATACATTTGCATCAGAACTAAAACCGTTATGTATAAAACCAATGCCGAATCCCTTTATGTATGTGCCAATTTCAAATTGATTATATGTTCCGGATTTCAAATCATTTACCATATCCCTCAACGGAGCTGACAATTCACTATTAGTTACTACTGTGATACGGCTCCATCCGTAAGAGTAGTCACCAAATAACTTAAGGTTACCGGCCTGAACAATTGCTGTTGTCTGAACCAGAAGAGCTAACACTGCAAAGCGTAGAAGATTTTTCATGAGTCTAAACGTTAAATATAAAATATATCTATAATCATTTTATTGAAACGCAAATTTAACACAAAAAAAATAGAACACAGTCCTCTTTGATTACAAAAGAAACGGGCTGTCCCCCGTAGGAAACAGCCCGCCAATAATCTATTGCGGAGAAATTATTTAATTCTCATTTTGTAGAACGAACGCCATACAAAATAGAGCGCAACCAGCAAGAATACTCCACCAACATAAGGTGCTACCGGACGGAAAGCTTCAGAGATAGCAATTTCCATAGCCAGCAAACCAAACAGTGTGGTAAATTTGATAATCGGGTTCATAGCCACCGAAGAGGTATCTTTGAACGGATCACCTACGGTATCACCCACGATAGTAGCATCGTGCAACGGTGTCCCTTTAGCTTTCAGATCCACTTCCACCACCTTTTTGGCATTATCCCAGCAACCACCGGCATT
>JAUZOL010000186.1 GCA_030706455.1 Bacteroidota bacterium | reverse complement strand
TTGACGTGACACCGGAGAAACAGATGAAAAACGAAGTGCTATTCAGACTTTCAACCTTAGGAGGCGTGGTATCAAAAGATGATCTCAGCGGACAACCTTTCTACATAAACGTATTGGATATATCCGACAAGAATATTGCTGGCAGAGAAAAAAGCGGTCCAAGCGGATTGTATTACAGAATACCCGGAGTGGCTGACGTTTCCGTGATTGATCCGACAGGCAATGTTCTCATCAACAAAAAAATAAATCTGGCACAATTTGGCACGGTACAAGCCTTATCTGCTTCAATCTTCAACAAAAACACAGTTAAAATCCAATTCGATCCTCTCACAGGCGCATTGATTTCGATTGAAAAATAGCCATAAGAGCAGACAAAATAAAGGCGTCTTCCCGATAAAGGAAGGCGCCTTGTTTGTTTTCTCTGAAGATGAGAGCTTATTTCTTAACAGCTTCTTTTGCAGCTTTTACAGTTTTGTCTGCACTCTTTTTTACTTCAGTAGCTTTTTCTGCTTTTTTACCTGCTTTTGTTTCAACGGCTTTTACTTCTCCAGCTTTTTTTACTTCTCCAGCTTTAGCTTTTGCAGCTTCCTTGGTAGTTTTGGTTGTTGCTTCAGCAGCTTTTTTTGTCTCTGCTTTTTTTACTTCTTTAGCAGCCTTCACGTCTGTTTTAGCTGCTTCTTTCACTGTCTTAGCATCTTTCTTTGTTTGAGTTACTGTAGCTTTAGCTGCATCTTTAGCAGTTTTTGCGGTTTGTGCATTAGCAGCAAAAATGAAAGCTGCAGCAACCATTACGGAAACAATTAATTTTTTCATTCGATACAATTTTAAGGGTTAAACATGCGGAACAAAAATACATTCAAAAATCACAAATTGTTTTCCGATAAATACTTCTTTCAAGGCTTAAATAGTTAATTTAACTTAAATACAATTTCAATTAGCTTTACTATCTTCACAAACATACTTCCACCTTCCTCCCGATTTTACCAACGGAATGATTTCGTCTAAAGAAGATCCGTTTCCCAATTCATATCTAATTCTGACAAACGCTTTCGATTCGTCGGGCGTTACAGCCTCATCAACAACTGTATAACTTTTCAAACCACCATTTTTAGCAAAATTTTTTGCATACTTTTCTTTCAGAGCTGCAATAAATTCTTTTTTGCATTGCTCTTTCTGCCCGGGTGTCGCATCAGGGGACGTTGCAAGATTTTCGGCTGCCCGTTCATATTGGCCCGATTGCATGCATTCAGCCAAATTTTCGACCGCCGATGAAGGCGTAATCCCCACACAACCAACCAAAACAAGAACAAAAAACGCAACAAGTAATCCCTGATAAGGCTTCATACAGAGTCGATTTAGTTGTAAAATATCGTTCAAAAATAAAAAAAGGAAACCGAAGCTTTCAGTTTCCTTTAAAAGATGAGACTACGGAGAATTTATTTTTTCAACAAATCACGTATTTCAGCAAGTAGTTTTTCCTGTGCCGTAGGAACCGAAGGCGCAGCAGGCGCTGCTTCCTGTCTCTTTTTCAGAGTATTAATACCCTTTATCAATAAAAATATCACTAACGCCAAAAGCATGAAATTGATGGCAATAGTAATAAAATTACCGTAAGCAAAGATAGAAGATCCGGCAACTTTACGAGCCTCTGCCAAAGGAGTTCCCTCAACAATAGTTCCCTTCAGAACAATATAAAGGCTGCTAAAATCGGGTTTTCCGATAATGGCCGATATCAATGGCATAACCAAATCGTTTACCACCGAATCGACAATTTTTCCAAAAGCGCCACCAATGATTACACCGACTGCCAGATCGATCACATTGCCTCTCATGGCAAATTCCTTGAACTCTTTAATTAATCCCATAGATTTATGATTTAGAAGGTTTACTATTGAAGACTTTACAAACAAAACGCGACAAGTTATTGTTTATTGTCCTCAATTTTAAACATTAATTTACTTGCAAAAATGCAATATTTTTTTCATCAAAACAAGCAAGACGTGTAATATTGGATTTTTTAATTTGACGTTAATTTTCTAAAACACACAATCCCTACAACTAAATCTTACGAATCAGGGTTGAATCATCGCACTCCATAAGCAGAGTTCCAATGGTTTTGTGAAATATGGGATGTATCAGCTGCGGCGCTATTTCGTTCATTGGAACCAAAACGAACAACCGCAAATGAAGTCGTAGATGAGGAACAGTGAGTGATTCCGAATCAATTATCGAGTTGTCGTAAAACAAGATATCAATATCCAGAGGCCGGTCTTCATAACCGCTTTTCGCTTTTTGCTGACGTCCGGCATCCTGTTCGATATGCTTCAAAACATGCAACAAAGCCAACGGCTCAAGAGTCGTTGTTATTGAAAGAGCAATATTTACAAACTCGTTATCGGAATCAAAACCCCATGGAGTAGTAGAGTAGAAAGAAGAGCACAATTCAACCTTTCCGCAACGTTGTTCTATTTCGCTGATTGCAAAACGAAGGTTACGCTGCTTGTCGCCCAGATTGGATCCCAGACTAAGATAGACTTTGCTCATAATGCGAGGTAGTAAAAAAAGATAGTGAACAAACAGGCTTCCGCCATTTGTTCACTATCGAAGAAATTTATTTGAATACCGGATTATTCAGCGTTATGTTCCAGTTTCAGCGTGCGGGTAGGTTGTTCGCACACTTCAGCAGGACCATAATACTGGATAGGACCAGGATAAACGAAGCTTGTTGTGGTTGCCCATGTTTCGCGTTTTGAGGCGAAATATTTGAAAGGAGCACCATCCAAAAGCACCAAAGCTTTCTGGATTACAGGTTTCATTGCACCGTGACGACGTTCCATGTTCATCATCATCGTGATGGGCACACCGCCGGCGATCCATTCTTCTGCAGGAGCTGTCAGGTTACGTACAGATGACATGTAACCTGTTTTGCCGGCAGAAATCAACAGAGCTGCTGTATAACCCAATGAATAGGTGTAGTTAGCATCAAAATTAGATGGAATAGCGCAACGTCCTTCGTAACCGAAGAAGTGATTGATAGCAGAGAATTTCCCTTTGTAAGAACCCGCTGCTTTCAATTTTGCCAAACGTTTAGCCACCATTTCGATCAATAATTTTTCTGTTTCGATCAAAGAAACCTGAACGTTACCGTGCGGGTCGCGATCGAGCGTAAGCTGACGTGCAATACCCTTAGGCAGGTCGCGATAAACTTCGCGGCTTTCAGGAGAAAGCAAACCTTTCACATACTGACGTTTTTCATCTTCTGTTTCCAGAGCGTTGAAATCATCGTTGTGAGCCAACAGGTCATTCAACTCAGCAATCAGTTTCTTCATTGCAGGGATGAATTCGATCAAACCTTCCGGAATCAGGATCGTCCCAAAATTCAGACCCTGGTTTGCACGATCTACAATCACTTTTACGATTTGTTCAACAACATCGCTCAGTGTCAGATTTTTTGCTTCTACTTCTTCCGAAACAATACAAACGTTAGGTTGGCTTTGCAAAGCACATTCAAGAGCGATGTGCGAAGCAGAACGACCCATCAGACGGATGAAGTGGTAATATTTTTTTGCCGAGTTAGCATCGCGCTGAATGTTACCGATCAACTCAGAATAAACCTTACAAGCGGTATCGAAACCAAAAGAAGTTTCGATCATTTCGTTTTTCAGGTCACCGTCGATTGTTTTCGGGCAACCGATCACCTGAATACCTGTTTTCTTTTGTGCATAGTATTCTGCAAGAACACAAGCATTTGTATTTGAATCGTCACCACCGATAATCACGATAGCGTTGATACCTAATTCTTTGCAAATTTCAGCACCTTTATCAAATTGTTCGGTTTCTTCGAGTTTTGTACGACCAGAACCGATAATATCAAAACCACCTGTATTACGGTATTCGTCAATAATATCTGCTGTCAGTTCAACGTATTGATGATCAACCAATCCGCTTGGGCCGCCCAAAAAGCCGTAGAGTTTGCTTTCCGGATTCAACGCTTTGATACCATCGAAAATACCGGAAATAACGTTGTGACCACCGGGAGCCTGACCACCGGAAAGAATAACGCCAACATTAACTGCCGGAGCAGCTGTTTTTTCAGTTGCCGGTTCGAATGTGATCAATGGCATTCCGTAAGTATTCGGGAAAAGTTCTTTAATTGCAGCCTGATCGGCTACCGATTCGGTTGCTTTGCCTTCTTTCAGGACAACAGGGCCACCTAATGCTTTGGGCATTTTGGGGTGATAAAGTGACCGGGAAATCTGTAACGGACTTTTTTCGATGGATTTCATCATAAAATTAATTTATATAACCGGATAAGTTCCATGTAGACAAATTAAAAGTCAATGGTTCTCATTTGGTTATGAGTTGTTAGGTTTGTTTGAAAAATGATTGCGAATTTACTAATTTTCCAACAGAAAAACGCAAAAATAACCGATTTTTTATCCGATTGATCTTTTAGCCGATCCATCGGCTACGGGCTTACCGGGCTACCATCTGATTGCGGATAAGACGGTTATTATATTGTTGAAGTATCGCTTTGATTTTTATCGTCATACGGCTTGCCACACCCGGCTCTTTATTCAACAGGTTATTGTTCAGCATCACGTCTTCTCTGAAACGATAGAGCCCGATCGGATTTTTACCGTCGAACCGCAACATGTAGTCGCCTTCCATGTATTGCATTACTCCACCATCGTCGTTCACCACAAAAGGAGCTCCATTCTTATCAAGCATATCGGCACCAAAGGCAAAATAGGGTTTCGGATAATGCAGGTAATCCAAAAGCGTAGGCATCACATTCAGCTGTTGCATCACCCGGGTATCCTGTACAGGTGGCAGCGAATGGTCGGGTGTAAAGAAAACAATAGGAATTGCGAAATCGCCCAAGCCGTTCTTATATTCGTTGTGGACAACTGCCGGCAACGAATGGTCGGCAGTGATTACGAAAATAGTATTCTTGTACCATGGTTGTTGCGAAGCTGTTTTAAAGAAGCGTCGCAATGCATAATCGGAGTAGCGGATACATTTGTGCAAAGGAATTTTACCCTCGGGAAATACATGCTGGTATTTTTCCGGTACGTGAAACGGGTGGTGCGACGAAAGAGTAAAAACGGTTGTCAGGAAGGGCTGGCGAAAACTCCCCATTTTATTCGCAAAATATTGCAAAAACTCCTCATCTTTTATCCCCCAAAAGCCATCAAAATCGGCATTATTACCATATTCGTTCATCCCATAATAGGCATCATATCCCAGCAATCTGGACATCGCATCGAAACCCATGGAACCATTGGGAGCTCCATGAAAGAATGCGGTCTGATACCCTTCGGCTTTGAGCAGTGCCGCCAGACCCTTCATATGATTACTGGCATAGCGACTAATGGCAAAAGGCTGATACAACGAAGGAACACTCGCCAGAACCGAAGGCATCGCTTCAATCGACTTACGACCGTTGGCAAAAGCATCAAAGTATGAGTGGCTGACCGAAATCAGAGAATCGAGAAACGGAGTATAACCCTTGTAGGTTCCGTTTTCGAGGTGGCGGTTCATCGAGCCTACGTTTTCGCGGGCAAAACTCTCAAGAATAAGGATCACTACATTCTTCTTCTGAAATTTTTCGTCAGTAAGATTCTTATGTATAGGAGAATAAATTGACTCAACCTCACTATCCGAATAATAGTGTTTTTCTTCCAGCACTTTCGCATTGATGGTGCGCAACATTGAAAACGGAGTATTGAGTACAATGCCCAGTTCGGCAGGATTATTAGCCTTTGTCCCGGCATCGGCCAGCGTGATGGGACGTGTAGTGCGGGTAAATCCTCCACGTATTCCGGCAATTGACAAGCCGATTACCAATAACAAAACGGCAAGCGTGACCGGGTAAAACAGCACCGGTTTCTTGGTCAGTTTGGAAGGCTCTGACTTACCGTAACTTTTCACCAGTACCACCATGAAGAAGATAAAGATGAATACCAGATACCAATACTGAAGGCAGCCGGCACCCAATATGGAGAGCAGATTGTTATTATTGCCGAATTCGGTAAAAAACGACCAGTCGGTACGGTGCAATGTAAAAGGAAAGTAAGCAATATCAATCAAATTGACCATAATGGCCACACCATTGGTAATAAAGAATATCCACTTGGTTACGGATTGATAAATATTGTGATAACGTATCCGCAAAGGGATGGATTGCAAGGCTATATTGAGAATATTGACATAAAGAGCACCCGCCAAATCGAAACGCAAACCCTGCAACATCAACTCACCCAAATGCACCGGCGTCATATCGACAAACAAATGCCGGTTGAAAACATAAAACAGCAACCTGGTTACCGAAAACAACAGCATCACTACCAGGAAACGCCAGGCGATCATGACGTTAGCATTGCTTATTATCAATGGGTTGACCCAAAAACGTTTCCAGAATTTATTATCTCTCATCTTATTTCTTTTCGAAGTCATTAATTGTACAGCGTCATCAGAAATTACGCATTTAAGAATTATATAAGGGGCTTCCGCCCCTTTGACCCCGACTTCCTTTTTGTCTTGCCACAAAAAGGAAGCAAAAAAGTCAAGGCTATGCCCGCTTCGCTCAAAAAACCGGCGCTCGTCAAGCTAAATTGTCCAAACTTGCCCCTTCCTTTCGTCAGGAGCTTCAAACAATG
>JAUZOL010000185.1 GCA_030706455.1 Bacteroidota bacterium | reverse complement strand
GATCCTTATCGTGATGGAGTACCAGCCGATGTTCAACAAAAATGGAAAAAACGCGTACTGGATATGTTCGGCTTATTCTTGAAATATAGTGATGTGGTAGATCGTGTAACAGTATGGGGCTTGAACGATGCCGGAACTTGGCTCAACGGCTTCCCTATTCGTGGCCGTATGGATTACCCGGTACTCTTCGATCGTAAAAATCAACGCAAGAGCGTAGTGGACGAAATGATTAAAATGGCGCAAAAAGCCAAAGTTAGAAAATAAGCAGAACAGCTTGCTTTACGTGATGGCTTGAAAAGCCTTAATTACATAACCGCAGGTCACAGACCTGTGGAGTGAAATGTATATGACCTGAAAGGTCGGATAAGGTTCAACAATATTCCTTTCAGGCAATACGAAACGCAATTAGGAGATAATCGTATATTCAAAATAAATTACATATAGATGAAACAACCGAAATACTTAGTCGAAAATGATTTTATGGCCGATCCGGCGGTGCATGTCTTTGAGGGTAAACTCTATATTTATCCGTCACACGACCGTGAGTCGGGCATTCCGGAGAATGACAATGGCGATCATTTCGATATGAATGATTATCATGTTTTCTCAACCTCCGATATTGAAAACGAACCTGTGACTGACCATGGTGTAGTGTTGAAGGTAAGCGACATTCCATGGGCCGGTCGCCAGTTGTGGGATTGTGATGTGGCCTGCAAAAACGGTAAGTATTACATGTATTTTCCACTGAAAGACCAAAATGATATTTTCCGTCTGGGTGTTGCCATTGCAGATAAACCAGAAGGTCCGTTTGTTCCACAGCCCGATCCTATTCGGGGTAGTTATAGCATCGACCCTGCTGTATTTGAAGATACAGACGGCACACATTACATGTATTTCGGAGGTTTGTGGGGCGGTCAATTGCAGCGCTACAAAGACAACAAGGCACTTGAGAGTGCTTATTTGCCCGAAGGTGATGAGTTGGCTTTGTCTTCCAGAATTGTGCGTTTAACAGATGATATGCTTGGTTTTGCAGAAGAACCGCGCCCTGTCGTTATTCTTAATCAGGATGGCACACCGATGAAAGCAGGACAAACCGAAAGCCGCTTTTTTGAGGCTTCGTGGATGCACCGCTACAATGGTAAATATTATTTCTCGTATTCTACCGGCGATACCCATTTGTTGTGTTATGCTATCGGGGATAATCCTTACGGTCCGTTTACCTATCAGGGTGTTATTCTGACGCCGGTAGTAGGGTGGACTACTCATCATGCCATTGCCGAATTCAAGGGGAAATGGTACTTGTTTCACCATGACAGCGTACCATCCGGAGGTCGCACCTGGTTGCGTAGCCTGAAAGTACGAGAGCTCGAGTACGACGCTGATGGAAAAATTATTACTCTTGACGGATTAGCGTAGAGGAAATAAAAGTTTTTATTTCAAATATAACCGGCAAATGGCGAAGTTTTATCGCTATTTGCCGGTTTTTTTGATATGGAAGAATTAATGACAGTATGAGATTCTCAAAAGGATGAGAAATTGAGGCTTTATGCAATGCACGAAAAACTATACCCAGTATTATTGGAAACAATTCTGAAAGCAAAAAATCCTAACTGATTAATAATCAATTAGGATTTACTTTTACTGGTACCCAGGATGAGATTCGAACTCACACAAGATTGCTCTCACTACCCCCTCAAAGTAGCGTGTCTACCAATTCCACCACCTGGGTATTTACTGATGGTGCCCAGAACAGGACTCGAACCTGCACAGCCTTACGACCACTAGTCCCTGAAACTAGCGTGTCTACCAATTCCACCATCTGGGCATTAAAGAAAAAAAAGGCGGAAAAACCGCCAGATCACTTGGAGCGAAAGACGGGACTCGAACCCGCGACCCCGACCTTGGCAAGGTCGTGCTCTACCAACTGAGCTACTTTCGCGTTTGCGGATGCAAATATACGCTCTTTTTTTTAACTGACAAATATTTTCTGTAAAAAACTTCTTGTTTTGTCTAACTCGTTTATATTCAGTTATTGTTGGATGTCTGAAATTAGGATAAGCGATTTTTGAAGTCTTCGTATCCGAATTTTTTTATTAGTTTGAACTCGTTTTCTTTCGTCCAAATGCCGATTGATGGGTGAGAAACGCCGTTGAAGGTGGTAGTTTTTACCATTGTGTAGTGAATCATATCCATAAAAACGATGCGATCGCCAATCTTCAGTTCGTTGTCAAAGCTCCAATCGCCGAAATAATCACCCGAAAGACAGCTGTTGCCTCCCATGCGATAGGTGGGTTTGCCTTCCTGAGGGTCGATTGCACTCAGAATAGTCGGTTTGTAGGGCATCTCCAGACAGTCGGGCATGTGATAGGCAAACGAAACGTTGAGCATAGCCGTTTTGATGCCCTTGTTTTCGACGATATCTACCACCGATGATACTAGTTCACCCGTTTGCCATGCAAAGGCGCTGCCGGGCTCTAAAATAAGTTGCAGGTGCGGATATTTGGCGTTAAAATTGCGGAGCAGTGCGATCAGATGTTCTGTATCGTATTCTTTGTGGGTCATCAGGTGACCGCCGCCCATGTTGAGCCATTTGATCTGAGAGAAGTATTTGCCAAATTTTTCTTCCACTACAGCCAATGTTTTCTCCAGATCGGTAGAGCGTGATTCGCACAACGTGTGGAAATGGAGGCCTTCGATGCCTTCTGGTAGTTTTTCTACCAGCATGTCGGCAACGACTCCTAAACGAGAGCCGGGCGCACAGGGGTTATACAGATCAGTCTCCACGTCCGAGAACTCGGGATTGATGCGCAACCCACAAGAAACCGGATGACCCGCTTTTTGAGCGACCGGATACAGACGTTCGAACTGGCTTAGCGAATTAAACGTTACGTGACTGCTGTATTTTGCTATTGTCGGAAATTCTTCGTCAGTGTAAGCCGGGGCGTATGTATGGGCAAGGCTCCCCATCTCTTCGAAAGCCAGTTGTGCTTCGGATAGCGAGCTGGCGGTTGAGTAGGGAATGTATTCGCGCACAATCGGAAAGGCGCTCCACATGGAGAATGCTTTGAAGGCAAGGATGATCTCTACGCCGGCACGTTCTTTTACCGAACGGATCAGTTCGAGATTGTTACGCAGGCGTACTTCGTCAAGCACGAAGCAGGGAGAAGGTATTTGGTCGTAATCCATTTTCAGATTGATAGTTATTTTATTCGGGCTGCAAAGATAATGAATTATATTGTGAAGGGGAGTGGGCTAAATGAGAATAGAATGCACTCTTTGGGATGTGAATTCCAAATATTACGTTTTGTAACGAGGTAATTATTCTAACTTGAAATTGACGGGGATGGTAATTTTTGTCCTCACTTTCTTCCCTTTGAGAATTCCGGGACTCCATTTAGGCATAATACTTACAACTCTTACTGCTTCCATATCCAACGGACCATCAATTCCATGAGCAATTTGAATATTACTCAAGATACCATCTTTCTCTACAATGCAACTAATTAAGACACGCCCCTGAATGCTGCTTTCTTGATAAATATCAGGATATCGTATATTGTTCTTGATAAACAACATCATAGCCTCTTTTCCTCCCGGGAACTCCGGCATTTTATCAACAATCGTATAAACCGTAGTGTCCGAGGCAGCAATCTGTTTCTTTGGGTTTTTAGCAGAAGTACAAAATACAGATAGAATGAGGATTGATAAGAAAAAATAGTGTTTCATGTCATCGTATTTAAAAAACAAAGACACCAAAACCCGAAGATAACTTAGAGTCTTAGTGTCTTTGTGTTTATAAAAGGAATTACAGTTCCAGATCAATGTCTGTCAGTTCCACCCAGGGAAGACCCTGTTTGCCGAGTTGTTCGAGGAAAGGATCGGGATTGAACTCTTCCACGTTAAATACCCCCGGTTGACGCCATTGTCCGGTCATGAACATCAAAGCGCCGATGGTAGCTGGTACGCCGGTGGTGTAGCTTACTCCCTGTGTTCCGGTTTCGGTGAAGGCTGCCTCGTGGCTACAGTTGTTGTAAATGTAGTAGGTCTTCTGTTTGCCATCCTTGATGCCCGAGATGCGGCATCCGATGGAGGTCCAGCCGGTGTAGTTTTCACCCAGATCGCCCGGGTTGGGCAGTACGGCTTTCAGAAACTGGATAGGCACAATTTTTACACCGTTGTATTCCACTTCGTCGATGCGGGCCATTCCGATGTTTTGGATTACGCGCAGGTGTGTGAGGTATTCCTGTCCGAAAGTCATCCAAAAGCGGGCGCGTTTCAGTGTCGGGAAGTTTTTAACCAGTGACTCCAGCTCTTCGTGATAGATCACGTACGACTCTTTCGGGCCGATTTCCGGATAGTTCAATGGTTTGTGTATTTCGTGTGGTTCTGTTTCAACCCACTGTCCGTTTTCCCAGTATTTGCCTTTTTGGGTTACTTCGCGGATGTTGATTTCCGGGTTGAAGTTGGTGGCAAATGCTTTCCCGTGGTCGCCGGCATTACAGTCAACGATGTCCAGATAATGGATCTCATCGAAATGATGTTTGGCGGCATATGCGGTAAATACGCTGGTTACACCCGGATCGAAACCACATCCGAGAATGGCGGTCAACCCGGCATCCTTGAAGCGTTGCTGGTAAGCCCATTGCCAGCTGTACTCGAAGTGAGCCTCGTCTTTCGGCTCGTAGTTGGCTGTGTCGAGATAGTTTACTCCGGTTGCCAGACAGGCATCCATGATGGTCAGGTCCTGATATGGAAGCGCTACGTTGATAACCAGTTCCGGTTTATAATCGTTGAAAAGAGCAATCAGTTCATTTACATTGTCGGCGTCTACCTGAGCAGTAGCTACATTCACGCCGTAACGTTGTTTTACATCGGCGGCAATAACGTCGCACTTCGATTTAGTGCGGCTTGCCAGCATGATTTCGGTAAATACCGCGTGGTTTTGAGCCACTTTGTGCACAACGACGGTGCCCACACCGCCTGCGCCAATAATCAATACTTTTCCCATTTTCTATTTTCTGTTCTTATTTGGATTGTTTCAAAGCTTCTGTGATTTTTGCATCCAGTTCGGCGGCCAGTTCAGGATTGTCTTTGATGATATTTTTGGCAGCATCGCGTCCCTGACCGATTTTGGTGTCACCATAGCTGTACCATGAACCGCTCTTTTTAACAATGCCATATTCGACTCCAAGGTCAACGATTTCACCGTTGCGTGAAATACCTTCACCGAACATGATGTCGAATTCAGCTTTGCGGAAAGGAGGTGCCACTTTGTTTTTTACCACTTTTACACGGGTCTGGTTGCCAATCACCTCTTCACCGTCTTTTATTTGTCCGATGCGACGGATGTCTAAACGAACCGAAGCATAGAATTTGAGGGCGTTACCACCGGTTGTTGTTTCCGGATTACCGAACATGACGCCGATTTTTTCACGTAACTGGTTGATGAAAATACAGCAGGTATTTGTTTTGTTGATATTTGCAGTGAGTTTACGCAAAGCCTGAGACATCAAGCGAGCCTGAAGACCCATCTTGGAATCGCCCATATCGCCTTCCAATTCGGCTTTCGGAGTCAGCGCTGCTACCGAGTCGATTACTACCAAATCAACGGCACTGGATCGAATCAGTTGGTCGGCAACTTCCAAAGCTTGTTCTCCGCTGTCAGGTTGAGAAATGAGCAGGTTGTCTATATCTACACCAAGTTTTTCGGCATAAAACCGGTCGAAAGCGTGTTCGGCATCGATGATTGCTGCAATGCCGCCGGCTTTTTGAGTCTCAGCAATGGCATGAATTGCCAGTGTGGTTTTACCGGATGATTCGGGACCGTAAATTTCGATGACGCGTCCACGGGGGAAACCTCCCACACCCAGAGCATTGTTCAAACCGATGGAGCCGGTAGAAATTACAGGAACTTCTTCCACTTTGGTGTCGCCCATTTTCATAATGGTGCCTTTGCCATGATCTTTTTCAATTTTATCCATGGCTAATTGAAGGGCTTTCAATTTCTCAATGGAGGGTTGTTTGAGGGTCTGTTCTGACATAAATGTTTGCTATTAATTTATTTGTTTGTTCTGATGAAAATGTCTATCATCCTGACTGTAGCTGAGTTTGTTGATGTAAATTGCCACGTCGTTCGGGATGAAGCACAATATACCAATTTGTAGTTCAAAGATAGATGATTTTTTTAGAACGGCATATGAACGCAATATATTTTTGTGAACATTTGGAGTAATGTTTTAAAGAATTTATATTTGTATATAAAATATTGAAGTATGTTGTTCTATCCCAATATGTCACAGGAACGCCGCCGCTTTTTGCATGCATTGATCATCCCGATCCTGCTTTCATTGCTGCTTGTCCTGATTTATATCGTTCAATGGGGGCTTCAGTGGGACGTCGAGGCGTGGGGTGTTGTTCCCAGAACGATTCTCGGATTAAAAGGAATTTTATTGCACCCTTTTGCTCATGCAGGACTATCTCATCTTTTCAATAATGTTTCTACTTTCCTTGTTTTGTCCACTGCTTTGTATTATTTCTATCGTGATGTAGCAGGTAAAGTGCTTTTGTTGTTATGGCCGATGACGGGAATTTTATTGTGGATTATCGGTCGTGATAGTATTCACATAGGAGCGAGTGGTATCATTTACGGGCTTGCGTTTTTTATCTTTTGGGGAGGTTTGCTGATGCGCAATATCTCTTTGCTGGCTATTTCCCTCGCTGTGGTCTTCTGGTACGGAAGTATGGTGTG
>JAUZOL010000184.1 GCA_030706455.1 Bacteroidota bacterium | reverse complement strand
TTGGAACTGGTGGTTGACTTCACAAGAATGCCGGGCGGTCTGCGCGGTTTCGGACGCAACAACGACGAACCGATTAAACCTGTTGCTTCACAGCAGTTAGCTGATGTTATCAACACATGGCCGACAGGAAATATTGATGTAAGAATCGGCGATTATATGTTCCGTCCTCATCAAAAATGGACAATCACAGCAGTACCCGATGGTGGTGGATACCCCGGAGGCCCTTACTACAAAATAGTAATTGAAGGAACTGAACGTGCTTTGGCTGCAACTGCTGATGCCGAATTAGTAACAGTACCGAAATTTACGGGAGCTCCTGAACAATTGTGGAGAATTGACCAACTGACCGATGGCACTTACAGAATTATGCCGAAAGTGGTTCCTAATTCCAAAGAACAATTGGCATTGATATCTTCGGGCGACAGTACACCCACACTTGGCAAGTTCGACATGAACAGTGACAATTCCAAATGGAACTTTAAAGCTCACTAAACAGATTTTTTATCAATGAACACATTTGAAAGACGCAGGTTGAATGATCTGCGTCTTTCTTTTCCTCTACAGGTTCCGCACTGCATCCCTGAATTTTTCATTCTTCCAGTATTTCCGAAACAGTTCATCCTTTTTAGGATCGGGAAACTCATTTCCCTGCGCCATATTCTTCTTATACTGAAAAGCCTGAAACAGGTAATAGATCGTCTCTGTGAGATCATCCGCCATTGCATACACACCTGCAAGATTGTAGTAAAACATCGGGAAATAAGGGTCGGTACGGATACCATAATTAAGCGTGGAAACTGCTTTACCCAATTGCTTGGAAAAACCGTATGCCAGCCCCAGGTTGGAAATCAACCAATACAACTGGTCTTTACTCAATAGCTGATCGCTTTTATTCTCATCCAGAGCCTTCTGAAGAATTCTTGCGGCAAGTTGATAGTTTCCATTATTGAAATAAGCAACTCCATCTATAAAATGTTCGAGAGAGACATGCGAGTACGGAGCTATCAATTTAATGCTGCGCAGAACTTTATTAAGATTCTCAACGTCAGCATCTTTATAATTTGATTTTATCACCTGAACGGTAATACAGATATTGTTATAAAACAGATAAACAATAATATTGCGCTGATTTACAGCATTCCCATAAATAGAAGAAACAAAAAAATCAGAGAAAGCACAATTTCCCGACTCATACCTGACAGAGTCCGGCACGACTGCCTGTCTTGCATCAAAGAGTCTCCTGAGTTGAATCCAGTTGGTATCTCTCATCTCCTTCGAACTATTCAGGTGCAGCGCATTTTCCTGCATACTGACAGACACATCCATTGCAAGCGAATCATTGTAGGCCGAGATATAACGTCCTTCTATCTTTGTATCCACATCAGAACTTTGCAATTCGAATCCGGGCAGGTTCAACTGCAAAGCCCAATGAAGGTTGGGCAGTGACACCTTCAGTGTATCCAATCCGATAGCAAAGGCAGAAACGGAAACAGACCAAACCAACACTATGAGAATCAGATATTTTTTCATGTGTTATGCACGTATTGATTTTTTGTCAAATATAAACATTTTTGCGGTTATTTACAGAATGTGTGCGTCTTGACTTTTCACAATTACACTCCTAACGGAGCTATTGATCATTTAATGTTGAATGATTCTACCATAATTTTGCTCCTAACGGAGCATTTTTTCAGCCGTTGAAAAAACTACCGTATCTTTGCATCCCAATTCTGAAGTCCTGTTTATGAAGAGATCGATCGAACTGCTATCGCCTGCAAAAAGTGCCGAAACCGGCATTGAAGCTATTAACCACGGTGCTGATGCCGTATACATCGGTGCCCCGAAATTCGGTGCCCGTTCCGCTGCCGGCAACTCCATTGCCGATATTGAAACACTTACTACTTATGCCCATCGCTTCGGCGCCAAGGTATACGTGGCACTCAACACCATTTTGCGTGACGAGGAACTGGCCGAGGCCGAACAGATGGTCTGGCAGCTCTATCGGGCAGGTGCCGATGCGTTGATCGTGCAGGACATGGGGCTTTTGGGAATGAACCTGCCTCCGATTGAACTTCATGCCAGCACACAGACAAACAACCGCACCGCGGAGAAAGTAAAGTTTCTGGAAGAAGCCGGCTTTGCTCAAATCGTTCTGGCACGTGAACTGTCGCTGGATCAGATACGGAATATCGCCACAAATACCAAAGCGCACATCGAATGCTTTGTGCATGGTGCTCTCTGCGTGAGCTACAGCGGGCAGTGCTATGCCAGTCAAGCCACGCGCAGCCGCAGCGCTAACCGTGGCGAATGCGCACAACTCTGCCGCCTGCCCTACTCCATTGTCGACGCTACAGGCAACCGGCTTTCACCCGAAGGTCACCTGCTATCGCTCAAAGATCTCGATCTGTCGGCTCATCTCGGAGCCATGATGGACGCGGGAGTTTCTTCGTTCAAAATCGAAGGTCGCCTCAAGGAAACGGACTACGTAAAAAATATCACGGCCTATTACCGTCAACGATTGGATGCTCTGCTCGAAGGTTCGGACAAATACACCAGAGCTTCGTTGGGCAAGACAACACATTTCTTTACACCCGATCCACAACGGACATTCCAGCGCAGTGCCACCACCTATTTTTTGAAAGAGCGCAACACAGGACTGGTACAAACCGCCACCCCAAAATCAATAGGACAACCCATCGGCATTGTGAAAAGAGTGGAGCGAAATTCGTTCACAGTAAAAAGCCTTGTGCCGCTGGCAAATGGCGACGGGCTCTGCTTCCTCACTCCCGACGGACTGTTTACCGGCATCCGGGTAAACCGCGTGGAGGGCGACAAAGTAACGCCACTCAAGATGCCGTTTCTGAAAACCGGCACGATGCTCTACCGCAATTTCGATCAGGAGTTCGACAAAATGCTTGCAAAGAAATCGGCCGAACGTAAAATTCAGATCAACATTACCCTCAGAGATACAACAAACGGTATTTCTATCGAAGCTGATGCCGAAGGAAACCGTTTATTATTCTACATAGAATGCGACAAAGAGCTATCTACCAAAGGTTTTTCGGAGGTAAAAGAGAATATCCGGGTTCAATTCGCAAAATTGGGAAACACCGATTTTGAATTGAACGAGATTCGCACCGCATTTACATCCCCCTGGTTTTTCCCTGCATCGAAAGTGAGCGAATGGCGCCGACAGATGGTTGCCAAACTCGAACAGATAATCCGCATCAATCAGCGCCCCACGCTTCGTCAGGCAACAAAAAAAGAACCGGTTTATCCCGAAAAGCAGCTCACTTATTTGGGCAATGTTGCCAACGCCAAAGCACGCTCGTTTTATCTCGATCACGGAGTGGAAACAGTAGACGCAGCGCTCGAAACCGGAGGAAAATTACAATCGGGCCAGCCGGTGATGATTACAAAGTACTGCCTGAAATATGAAATGGGCTGGTGTCCATCTAAACAGCAGCCGAAACAAGCTCCGCGCGAACCGTTTTATCTGCAAGGCAAAAACGACCGCTTTTTATTGAAGTTCGACTGCAAAAATTGCGAAATGCAGTTACTGATTCCATAATGTAATTATCTAGCTATGACTATTGGATTATTTGCCTAACAGACCTACCCTTTGTGTTCTTGGCGCATTTTTGGCGTTCTTAGCGGTTAATCTCAAATTTTTTACCGCAAAGAGAGCAAAGTTTTTCGCAAAGAACGCAGAGAAAAACGGATATAGCGAATTGATTTTCTTAGGTATAGCACCCAATAATTTTTATCTAAAATTAGGACACATATGCAGCCCGAAGCTTTCAATACAAGCAAAGAGATTCTGAGCTATAAGGATAAAATTATTCCTATGCTGAAGAACCTGCTGGAGACCGAAATGAAAGAATATATTCAGTTGGTTTCGCTAAAGAAAAATGATTTTCTGGTCAGGGAAGGTGAAGTGTGTCACTATTACTACTTCGTACTGGAAGGTATTCTGCGCAATTACTACATCAAAGACGGCACAGAAATTACTACCAATTTTGATTTTCCGAACGACATTGCGGCCAACTTTACCAGTCTGGTATTGCAGCAAAAAAGCATCGGCTACATACAGGCAATGACTGCTTGCAAAATATACAGGATGAAAGCATCCGATTTCGACGAGATAAAGGCTCAGAATCCGTTTATGCAACAAATCAAAGAGATTCTGGTGTCGGGTTATGTTATCCTGCTCGAAGAACGCCTCTACTCATTGCAATTTTGTACCGCTGCCGAACGCTATCATTTTATGCTGGAGAGATACCCTCATTTTCTACAGCAAATACCCTTAACCTACATTGCCTCCTACCTTGGCATCAGTCTCGAAACACTTAGCCGCATCAGAGCAAAATAGCACTGTCCCTCTTTTATTTGACATATATCAAATGTGCCCTCGCAGCAACGGCCTACTTTTGCAACGAAACTAAAGGCAAAAGTAGTATTTATGAACTTAAAGATTGAAAATCCCGATTTACGACTGGCAACCCGCCGGGACAAACCTACCATCAAAAAAGTATTGACCGAATCGTTCAAAAACGACCCCTGCATTCAATGGCTCACAGCACAGTCGAGGCACAGGAACAAACTGGATGTGATTATGGATTATACGATTGATGAAACCCTGGAGAACGGATATATTTACGTTACAGAAGATAATTCGGCCGTTGCCATGTGGAAGAACGAAGCAAAAGAACGGTTCACATGGAACTTTATCAAACGCAACCTGATTTTTCTCTTCAAAATGGGTGTTCCATGCGTGATCCGGAATCTGAAAAGCAAGGCCGATTCGTGTCGTCAATTTCCCAAACGTCAAAAATACTGGTACCTCTACACCATCGGCGTACTTCCCGAAGCTCAGGGGAAAGGACTTGCAAGCAAACTGATGAATCCCGTTATTGAAAAATGTAAACACCTGCATCTGCCCCTCTTTCTGGAAACTGCAAATACCCGCAATGTTGAAATATACCGCAAAAAAGGATTTGTTGTGACCGAAACGCTGGCTCACGGTTCAACGACGCTTTTTTATATGAAACATCTGCTGACATAGAGGAAACTCTTCAACTGATTTGTTGTCTTTTTGCAATAAACATATCGACGTCTTCTTTGCTTTTTGTAGATTATAATTTCGCTCCTATCGGAGCTCTGTAGCGCACCTTAATCAATATTTCTACCATAATATCGCTTCTCCGAAGCTAAAAAAAATGCTCCATTAGGAGCAAAATTATGGTAGAACCATTCAAATCCAACAATCAAGAGCTCCGTTAGGAGTGTAATTATGAAAAGTCAAGATGGCTTCTCTATTTCTCCCGCATAGGATGCTGATTTGAGTGAATTTCAACTATCTGTTTCACTCGCATCTCTATTCGGGAGTCTTTTTACACTTCCGTTTCGTCGATAGAATTCTAATTTGTATCGATAAAAACGAACCCTTTCTATAATATAATTGTAGCTGGCATATGTCGTGTCGTAGTTTTGTTATCGAAAACTATAAACCACGACATTATGTTTCCAACAAAAATTATTCTGGGCTTGTTGATCGGCATCGGCTGTTCGCTACAGCTTTCTGCTCAACAAAAACCCGCTCAGTGGGATCTGAAAAGCTGCATCGACTATGCGCTGAAAAACAACATTCAGATTCAGAAATCGAAAATCGGGGTTTCGGATGCCAAAGTGGATCTTCTGACCGCAAAAGCTGCGCAACTTCCTTCGCTCGATGCTTCCGTTTCCCAAACGTTCACCAATAGCAGAATAGCCGGTCTCAGCGGTTCGTACCACAATAACAGTAATGTGGCCGGCCGATACTCCGTCAGTTCGTCGATGACGCTGTGGAATGGTGGCAGAATCTCCAAAAACATCGAGCAACAGGGTTTGCAGGTGCAATTGCAGGAACTATCGTCTTCGTCTACCGAAAACGACATTACAACGGCCATCACACAAGCTTATCTCAACGTATTGTATGCCAACGAAGCCGTGAAAATCGGAAAGCAAACCGTAGAATCGTCGGAAGCTCAGCTCAAACGCGCTAAACAATTGCTGGATGCAGGCTCTACTGCCATGAACGATTATGCTCAGGTGGAAACGCAGTTGAGTAGCGACAAATACTCGCTCACTTCTTCTCAAAACACGCTCGATCAAGCCAAACTGACGTTAAAACAGTTGCTGGAACTGGATATAAATGAGGAACTGAATATTGCTTTCCCCGATATCAAAGACGAAGAGGTGTTGCAGCCTGTTGCCGACAAAAACCAGATTTACAACACTGCCCTTTCAAGCCGTCCCGAAATTAAGAGCGGCCAGATGAATATCAAAGTAGCACAACTATCGCTTGACAAAAGCAAAGCTGCCTATTACCCCACGGTCTCTCTTTCGGGAAGTATCGGTACCGGTAATCTCTACAATAGCAACGAAAAGTTTACCACTCAACTAAGCAACAGCCTTGCACAGAGTCTGGGCGTAACTGTAAGCATTCCCATTTTCAACAACCGCCAAAATAAATCGGCCGTTGAAAAAGCCGAGTATGCCATCAAAAACGCACAACTCGACTATACGGCAGCCCAAAAGACATTGCTTAAAAACATCGAAACGACCTATCAGGATGTTGTTTCGTCACAAAGCAGGTATGTATCGGCTAAAGACAAGGTAAAATCGTCGGAAATCAGCTACTCGCTTATTAACGATCAGTTCAATCTGGGAATGAAGAATACGGTGGAATTGCTCAACGCCAAAAACACCTACCAGTCTGCTCAAATGGAGTTGTTACAGGCAAAATTCTCAGCG
>JAUZOL010000183.1 GCA_030706455.1 Bacteroidota bacterium | reverse complement strand
TGATGGTGGTAATTTTTCATATCTTCGAAACGTTTTCAGGTGGCGATCACCTCAAGCAAATTATAAACCACGGCTATCTGGCGGTGGATTTTTTCTTTGTTCTTTCGGGTTTTGTGATCGGCTATGCCTACGACGATCGCTGGGGCAAAATGACCTTGAAGGGATTCTTCAAACGTCGTATCATTCGTCTTCATCCGATGATTATTATGGGGATGATTGTCGGTGCGATCGGATTTTACTTTAGTGCCTCCCCAATCGTATTTCCGGGTATCAGCAGTGTGCCGGTTTGGAAATTGTTGCTCATTATGCTGATTGGTTTTACACTGATTCCGGTGCCCACGTCGCTGGATATTAGAGGATGGACAGAAATGCACCCGCTTGACGGTCCGGCATGGTCGCTATTCTTTGAATATGTAGGCAACATTCTGTATGCTCTGTTTATTCGTAAATTTTCAAATAAAGTATTGGCCATTTTGGTGTTTCTTGCCGGTTGTGCTACTATTCATCTTGCAGTAACCAGTCCTCACGGGGATATGATTGGTGGCTGGTCGCTGGAGCCCACGCAATTGCGCATTGGATTTACCCGTCTGATGTATCCGTTTTTTGCCGGCCTCTTGCTTTCAAGAATCTGTAAACCGGGTAAGTTTAAGCATGCCTTTCTTTGGTGTAGCCTGATGGTGGTTGCTATTCTCTCTTTTCCGAGGGTGGGAGGGAGCGAAAATTTGTGGATTAATGGCTTGTACGATTCCTTGACGATTATTTTAGTGTTTCCATTGATAGTTTATCTTGGAGCAAGCGGTAAAGTAACAGGTAAATACTCTTCGAAGATAAGCCGTTTTCTGGGCGATATCTCCTATCCTCTCTACATCACACATTATCCAATTATTTATATTTTCACGGCGTGGGTAGTCGATAATAAAGTGCCTCTGAATCAGGCTTGGCCGGCAGGAATACTTGTTCTGGTCTCTTCTGTGATTCTGGCCTATGCTTGTCTTAAACTATATGATATGCCGGTGAGAACATGGCTGGCAAAGAGATATATGGGTAAGGGTGTCCGGCGTAAATAATTTTTAACTGGTTGAATGCCTGTTTGTCTTGTTTTCAAAGGGAATGGAAATGATTAGAATGCTTATCATTTCCATTCCTTTTTGTAATTTTGGCCCTTGAAAAATAAACGACATAACAGCGATGTTAGTGTCATGTGTTGTAGAAGAGAAAATTTAGTGTAGTTAATTTTATTAGTTTTTTAGGATGAGAAAATACAAGTTGTTTTACAAAGCACTGCCTGTTGCAGTCATCTTTTTTGCGTTGAAAGTTGTTGTTCATTACTTTGGTTATGAGTGTATTCCGAGTAACCTGATGACGATGCTGCCGACAATTCTTACGTCCATCGTATTTGTCCTTGGTTTTTTGCTTGCCGGAGTTATTGCAGATTACAAAGAGAGCGAAAAAATACCGAATGAATTGTCGGCATCGTTTTTTGCAATATGGCAGGAAGTCTATTTGCATTACCAGACAAAGCCCAGCGAACGTTTGAGAGAATTTTTGGTTGAAATGCCGAAAGAAATCAGAACATTAGTGATGGAGTTTTTTATAAAACACGATAAAAATGCGTTGAAGGTTCTTGATAAATGGGTGATGGATATTCATAAATTTGATGGTAACGAGATGGCAACTGTTTATGCAAACCGCTTGAAAACGGAGCTGATCTCCATTCGCAAAATGTTCAATCGCATTACCGTTGTTAAGAAAACCGACTTCTTGCCATCGGTATTTACAACCATCCGTATCATTGTTTGCATTTTTATCGGAGTCTTTTTGTTTCTGGATGTTACTCCTTGGTGGGGCGGTGCCATTTTGCCTGCATTGTTTGCTTTCATGATCTTTATTATTCTTTATGTGATTCAGGATATTGAAGATCCGTTTGAATACCTGAACGAAGATTTGAAGGGCAAAGGTGATGAAGTTGATATGGGCATTCTGACAGATACAATTCGTAATATTGAAGAACAATCGCGCAGTATCGGAAAATCTTGCGGCATACAAAGCGTGTTAATGAATTAATGGTGATTTCTGATCAATGGATGTTCTGGGTTTGGCAGTCTTTATCGCAATTGTATATGTTTGTTTAAAACTTTATGATATTAAGGTGTGTAAATGGTTGGCTAAATGGTTTGTTTATTAATCCGGTTGTTGCCTTTTGAAAGTATAATGGTCTAAATATAAATCACTTAATTAATGAGAAAATCTTCTGTTATTACCGTTGGATGTAAGGGGCGTGGCAGATGTGGGGTAGTTCATTCCGCATTGCATACTCTGACTCTTATGCTGCTTTCGGCATTTCTTTTCAGTTTTACCTCGCCAGAAGTCAGCAAAGTAAAAGCCCCCAAAACTTCTCTCAAGGAGCAGGCATGGGTGGGAACCTGGAGTACAGCTCCCTATTTCGTGGATGCCAATAATATGGCACCGGCACCGGGACTCACAAATAACAGTTTGCGACAGATTGTGCGTGTTTCGGTTGGAGGCGATGTATTGCGTTTTCGCTTTACCAATTTGTTTTGCAAAAATGCAGTTGTTCTGAAATCAGTTGGCATTGCCGTTTCAAAAGGAGGCAGCGACATTGATGCGAAGACGAACAAGATGCTGAAATTTTCAGGAAAGGGAGAGGTGACCATGTCTCCGGAGACGGAAGTCATTTCCGATCCTATCTCTTTTCATGTGGCTCCGGGAATGAAGGTGGCGATCACTATTTGTTTCGGCGAAGCCGGACCTAATGTGGGTGGACATGCAGCATCGCGCACAACGTCGTATCTGCTGCCGGGAAACAAGTCGTTACTGGCCGATTTTTCTCATGCGACACCAACGGATCACTGGTTTGTTATCCGGGGAATCGATGTGAAGGCATCGAACTCTACCTCTGCGATTGCTATTCTGGGGAACTCTATTGTTGATGGACGTGGTTCGGGAACCAGTAAATTCAACCGATGGACAGATGTTCTCTCCGACCGTTTGCTGCAGAATCCGGCCACAAAAAAACGGGCGGTGTTGAATTTGGGAATCGGTGGTAATTGCGTGGTTCGTGGCGGACAGGGACAACCGGCCGTGACTCGCTTCGATCGCGATATCCTGGAACAAAATGGAGTGAAGTGGCTCATTATCTCCGAAGGAATTAATGATATAGGAGGCATCAGAACCAGCGAACAGGCTTCGCAGGTGGCTAATGACTTGATTGAAGCATACAAGCAGATGATTGAAAAGGCGCATGCAAAAGGTATGAAGGTTTACGGAGCGACGATTCTTCCGTTTGCAAAGTCGTTTTACGACAAAGATTTTCGTCAGACGGCCCGTGATATGGTGAACACATGGATTCGTACCAGCGGAGCTTTCGATGCGGTGATCGACTTCGAGAAAGTAATGAGCGACACCAAAGAGCCGAAAGCGTTGTCGCCGGATTTGCATTCGGGCGATTTTCTTCATCCCAACGAAGCAGGATATGCCAAGATGGGAGAATTTATTGATTTGAAGTTGTTTGAATAGGATCAGTCAACGTCGTCTACACACAAAAAGAGTCGGTCGAATAAATTTCGACCGACTCTTTTTTATAAACAGCGAAGCGGAATAATTATTTTTTCTTTTTCCAGAGCTCTTCGATCGACTCCAAGGTACGACCTTTGGTTTCGGGAACAAGTTTCCACATAAAGATAGCAGAAAGAATACCCATAATACCATAGATCCAGTAAGAGAAACCGTGGTGGAAAATATTGGTAAGCCATACGTTGTCGTTCATCATTGGGAAGGTGAGTGATACGATCCAGTTAGCAATCCATTGGGCAGCAACGGCAATTGACAAGGCTCCACGAATCGAGTTCGGGAAAATTTCTGCCAAAAGTACCCAGCATACAGGACCCCAGCTCATTGCAAAGGCAGCCGTGTAGAGAAGCATAAAGATGAGCGCCAACATGCCCACGTGACCCGAATAGAAGGTAAAACCAAGGGCGATCATGCTGATTGCCATTCCAATCGAACCGATAATCATCAGCGGTTTACGTCCGAATTTATCGACAGAGACAATGGCCACGACGGTAAAGGTAAGGTTCACAATACCCACGATGATTGTCTGAAGGAGTGAAGAATCTGTAGAAGCACCCATGTTGCGGAAGATATTTCCGGCATAGTAAAGCACCACATTGATACCCACGGCTTGTTGGAATACAGATAGCAGAATCCCGATCAAAATCACACCAAATCCGTATGATAACCAGGGAGCATTGGCTTCGTGTAAAGTACCTTTGATGTCGGAGAGAATGGTTTTAGCACTCTCTTTTCCGGCTATTTTTTCAAGTACACTCAGTGCTTTTTCGTCTTTCCCTTTCAGCGCAAGGTAACGGGGAGTTTCCGGAACGAAAAACAACAAAATGATGAAGATGGCAGCAGGAATAGCACCCGATAAGAACATGTAACGCCATCCGTCAGTAATTAACCATTGTTCGTTGCCCTGACGTGCAATGATAAGATTTACGAAATAGATGACCAACATACCGAAGATGATGGCAAATTGGTTGAAAGATACGAGTTTGCCGCGAACTTTTGCGGGAGCAATTTCGGCAATATATACCGGAGAAATCATAGAGGCGATGCCGACACCGATGCCACCGATAATACGATAAATGACAAATGAGTAAACTGGAAGCGTACCGAATACGTTAAAGGTTTCGGGTCTCCATGCACCAACGGCCGAAACAAAGAATGCAACGGCAGCAATAAACAACCCGTTTTTACGACCTAATGATTTTGAAATAAATCCGGCAGAAGCACCTCCGATGATACAACCGATCAGTGCACTGGCAATAACAAAACCTTTTACAGCATCAGCTGTATTTTTCATTTCTTCAACATCCGAAAGAGCCGGAATTACTTTGGTTAGAAAGCTGATAGCCCAGATAGTGAGTCCGCCCAACATAATAGCGCTTACAATGCTTCCTTTTTTCTTGCCAAACAGCCCCATCATCTGAGCGCCGATAACCAGAAAAATTACATAAAGAACGATGACCATCAGCATACGGTACTGACTGATGAGAGTGAAGATTGTGTTAGGATCAAAGAGGTAATTACCTCCGTTTTCTTTGTAAATGTAGAATTCAACCAGCGATTTTTCAGCTCCGTTTACAACCGCCGTGTCATACCCAAAAAGCAAACCACCAAGTGTGGCTACCAATGTTAAAAGGGCGATGTAGAGTTTGCTTCCTTCCTGAAAAGAGCTTGACTTACTGCCACCTGTGTCGATAAAAGCCATGTTGTATTAGTTTATTAAGTTGTTAATAATATCAGACTTGATAATAACAGAAAAAGAACCGGAACTTAAACAGCTAAGGTCATCATTCCGGCTCTTCGTTATTGTCGTAAGGTTTACGATTTAATCAATAAAGATTAGATGTACATGTTTACGAGTGCTTCGTACAATTCTTGTTTTCCGCTGATCTGTTTAGGTTCACCAACAGATTTAGCATAAGCAACAACATCTTCGAGGGTCAGTTTGCCTTCTTCAAATTCTTTGCCTTTGCCAGCGTCATAAGAAGCATAACGATCAGCAACCATTTGTTTGTAAGGAGATTCTTCGAGGATAGCAGCTGCAGCTTCCAAAGCGCGAGCCATTACATCCATAGCACCGATGTGAGCGATGAACAAATCATCGTTATCGGTAGAGTTACGACGAATCTTAGCGTCGAAGTTGGTTCCACCACCTTGCATGCCACCACCTTGGAGGATAACAAGCATAGCTTGTGTCAATTCAAAGATGTCAACTGGGAATTGGTCTGTATCCCAACCGTTTTGAACGTCACCGCGGTTAGCGTCGATAGCACCCAGCATACCAGCATCAACAGCACATTGCAATTCGTGTTCGAATGTGTGACCTGCCAATGTAGCGTGGTTTACTTCGATGTTTACTTTGAAATCGTTTTCCAAACCGAATTCTTTCAGGAAGCCGATTACAGTTTCTGTGTCAACATCGTATTGGTGTTTCATCGGTTCCATTGGTTTCGGTTCAATCAGGAATACTCCTTTGAAACCTTTAGCACGACCGTAGTCGCGAGCCATTTGCAACATGGTGCCGAGGTGTTGTTTTTCACGTTTCATGTTGGTGTTGAGCAAGCTCATGTAACCTTCACGACCACCCCAGAATACGTATGCTTTACCACCCAATTCGATAGTTGCATCGATAGCGTTTTTGATTTGAAGCATAGCACGTGCAGCAGCGTCAAAGTTAGGATTGGTGCTGGCACCGTTCATATAACGTGCGTGGCTGAATACGTTTGCTGTACCCCACATCAGTTTGATGCCGGTTTCAGCTTGTTTTTGTTTTGCGTATTCAACGATAGCTTTCAGGTTTGCTTCGTATTCTTCGATGCTACCACCTTCGCTGATTAAATCGATATCGTGGAAGCAATAGTATTCGATGCCAATTTTTTGCATGAATTCGAAACCTGCATCCATTTTGTCTTTTGCAGCCTGAAGTGCATCAGCAGCACCAACCCAAGGGTGTTTTTGTGTGCCACCACCAAATGGATCACCACCTTCTGCGCACAGTGTGTGCCACCATGCCATACAGAATTTGAACCATTCTTTCATTGGTTTGCCATAAACTACTTTTTCAGGATCGTAATAACGGAAGGCCATAGGATTTTTGCTGTCTTTGCCTTCAAATTTGATTTTTTCCACTGAAGGAAAATAAACTTTTGTGCTCATAATTTGAATTTAATGTTAGGGTTTGTTGTTATAATTTTAGAACTGAATTATTTCATTGTAAACTGGATAGAT
>JAUZOL010000182.1 GCA_030706455.1 Bacteroidota bacterium | reverse complement strand
CCTTCTATGCAAAAATAGCAGACCCGCAAGTCTGCTATTTTACTTTTCTTCTAACCAGTTACAAACTGATTCTGTTTTGCGTCCAAGCTACACGTTGTTAAGCTTGAACGAAAATCTGCTGTCTCTACATGCTTGCACCAAGAGGGGTTGAACGAAGAATCTGCAGTCTCTACATGCTTGCGCCAAGAAGGGAACAAAGAAAAATTATTTGTTAATTATGTTTCCACACAAGTAATATCTAGTTTTACCATACATTGCTTCATGTCCACTTAAATCATCGCCTTTTGGCATTAGAATCTCTAACTTACGAATTTTTATTTCATCTACCATTTTGTAGTGAAAATATAATCTTCTTTTATAATCTAAGATTGAATCTTGTTGTATATTATTCTTCAAGTACGCCGTATCAAACGTAAATGTGATTTTAACAGGTAAAATCCTTCTAAATTCAATATTTAATCGTTTAGGATCATCTTTTTTTACATCCAGTTCATAAACCTTAAAGTCCCAACTCATTGAATTGATGAGACGAATATAATAACTGGAATATAAAACAAACGCATAAGATAATTGGAAATTCCGTTCGTTAAAATCTCTGATCGGATGGAGAGAATCTATATGATTTACCGGAATAAAATAAAAGATACCATTATCGAAGAATCGATTATTCATCAGCTCGGTCGATACAATATATCCGACACCTTCAACCACTCCATTCTTAGGATACTCATGCCTTTTATCTCTTTGACATGACAAGAAAATTAAGGACAAAGACAATGAGATAACTATTGTTAAGTTATTTAAAATTGTCAATTCGGGCTTGGGGACTATATTTTCCATGTTTCGTTGTGTATAGATATGCTTTATATAACTGGTTGTAATGATTTTCTGCAACTAACGGGTTCTTGTGATCCCCTCTTGCTCCAAGTTTGCCTGATGTTTAGCGCAAGATTGAGCGAAGCGGTATCTTGTGCTGGAAACCAGAGTGGTTTTCAACCACAACTGAAAATCAGCGCAACTAAACCAAAGAGGTTTTCAACCACTTATTATGCCGGTTCAATATTAACCCGACCTTTGCCTCCTGCAAAATCGACGGCACTGCTGTATGGATATTCTTCTGCACGATCGGTAAAACCAGCCCGTATAGGATTTTCGTGTATATAGGCTATGGCACGATCGATAGCATATGCTTCTCTTCCAAGTTCTTCCGGTTGGTTGTGCTGCTGCCAGAATTGATACTTCGAGTTGTTGCAATTTTTCTCTCCAGCACGTCTGAACATCCAAAGCATCCATTCCTTACGGCTCTCTTGAGGGTTTTCTTCTATCTCTTTTAGTATGGCCTTCGATGTATGTCGTTTCAGATCTCTCATCACATCTTCCAATGCCCCGGTTTTACTGGCAATTACCAAATGAACATGATTGCTCATAATAACCCAGGCATACACTACTAAGCCCTTTTCCTGAATACAGTAATTGAGACTCTCCACAACAATGTCTTTGTATACACGGCGGGTGAACACATCTATCCAGTTTACGGTGGCAAAACTCACAAAGTAAACCCCATCAGGTTTATAAAACTTGTACTTTCGACTCATAGCTAATCTGCTGATTAAGCGCAAATATAAAAGAAAGTTTCCAACTTTCAACCAAGTACAACTTGGTTAATTTTTAGCTTCGCTGACCGTTGGTTCAGTCCAAGATACCGCTTCGCTCCAATCTTGAACTAGTCAATCTGCCATGCTTGCACCATTGGGGAACCTTTTTGTCACTACTCCTTCTATACAAAAAAGCAGACCCGTAAGCCTGCTATTTTCCTTTTCTTCTAGTCAGTTGCAAACTGATTCTATTTTGCGTCCAAGCTACACGTTGTTAAGCTTGAACGAGAATCTGCTATCTCTACATTCTTGCGCCAAAAAGGGGATTTCCGCGAGTTCAAAGAATACAAAGTCCAAGATACCGCTTCACTCAATCTTGAACTAGTCAATCTGCCATACTTGCGCCATCAGGTTCATTCCTTATCCAAGATATGGAGTGTATTTCAATCCGTTATCCATAAAAATAATTTTGAATTTGCCATTCAATAAGTCAGACAAGAGGAAAGAAAATATAGGTCTATCTAAAAAATCAGTAATTATAAGGTGTTCATTTTCAATTTTAAGATCCTTGAATAAATGAGCAAAACAGACTTCATCTGGCAAAGTTCTTATTACGTCTCCAGAAATAAGTTCTTTTTTGCTTACTAAGTCACAAGCTGTCATAACTAAACGGAAATCTGTTGAAGTGAAATAACAATTTAGAATTATGTCAAGTCCGTGCTCTTTGATCCTCTTTTTTTTGTGTAGCCACTCATTCTTATAATTATTTTGTCTGAAATCATCATGTAATTTGAGCAAGTCTGCCAACGGGATATTTTTATAATGTGCACAAATCCTATACCCATCCTCCAACAATTTAAGGTAATATTCGTACTTCTCAATATCATTCATTTGTTCATATGCATCCCTATTAAAAGAAATGCATGTATGTAAAGCTTTTTCACCTACTATTCGGCACAAATGCTTAATAACTATAGTTGGCGCTATCGAAAGCATATTGAATGTACCATCTGTAGCATATTTTAATTTTCTAATTTGAACGGATAAGTAATTACTTATAAATCTAGAATGAAGATTAAAGTTGTCTCTGAATGGATCTTCATATCCCGAATCATAATCCATATATAATGCAATGTATCTTAAATTCATAAGTTAGGGTCTATTATGTTTTTTTGGATCTAGTTGGTTTCGTATCTCATTAGCTCTTGCTTCTTCATATTCCAAGGCTTTTGCTCTTGCCTCCGGTTCGGCGTTGCCTCTGGCTACGTCGTTGCTAAAAGGAAAGCTCTAGCTTTCCAAGTCCTGTCAAATGTAGTGATTTTTCTTCCAAATGGGAAAGCGATAGCTTGTTACGCCATCGCTTTCCTGCACATGTTGCAAGGCAGGAGCCTTGCTTTCATGTTCGACGTAGGCGGAGCCATACGCCGAACCTCAATCTGCTTTACACGCTACGATGAACCGAGCAATTACGGCTCATTTGTTAGGATCTCTCTGCATTTCACAATGTGCTCCACCGAATGGTTTGGCCACACGATACGCTTCGCTCCAATCTTGAACTAATCAATCTGCCATGCATGCGCTAAAACTGGGTTGATATTCAGTATTTTACTTTTTCAATAACAAATAAGGTACATACCATTTCTAGTATGTCCCGTATGGCCACTTGCTTTTATCATTAGGATATAATTCATACCAAAATTTAGGTTTTGTCTTTTGATCTTTAGCGGCATAATATGATCGAAAACATAATTTGTTTTCGATCATAAATTGAACATCCATTCTGTTCGTAGTAAGCTTGTTTATTCTAAATTTATAACGTTTACAGCGATCTAGCTCACATCCTTTGATATATATAATCAGTGAGTCTTTGCTGAGTTTGTATGTAAATGGTCTTTCCATAATAATATCACCGTAAAAATAGCATTGTCGATTTCCTTTTTCATCAACACTATATTCGTCACAAGTGAAATCAGATGAAAGGTACAAACCAATGCACATTGGAGCCACAAAACTTGAATATGTTTCCCAAAACTTAATAGAATTATTTGTTAAATATGCTTTCATATCATATTTATTTTCGTCAGTGTTCTTTTTTTCAGAGAAACAGCTGACTAAAAACAATGCAGATACAATAACTATTATTATTTTATTCATAATTAAATTATTTATATATTCCAAGTACATCCCCAATTAGTCCCCCGCTGCCGCACGAGTCCTCTCGTGTGGCAGTGCCTTTCCCTGCTTTGTTTTACCGCTCGGCTGTTATTGTTTTTGCTCCACCGTATAGCTTGGCCACACGATACGCTGCGCTAATCGTGCGGCAGCCGGGGTAGGCCGGAGCCATACGCCGAACCCCAATCTGCTTTACACGCTACGGGTTTCGAGGAAGCAGGCAAAATTACCTGCCTAGTACAATCCAAAATTATAATTTTTTTTGAATACCAGATGGTTATCTGTCCATCTGAAAATCTGATACGTTACTCAGTACCATTGATTCTTTTAAGTTCTTCGTAAGTGTGGCTATAATGTTTTTTGTTATCAAAACCTACATGTTTTAATCCGGCGCATAGGCTGAGATCTCCACTTGTAATTGTTGTACCTACAAAACTAAAATGTTGTAATTTTCGCATTTTAGAAACAAAATCTATAGTGGGTATTTCTTTTGAATCGCTTATTAATAATCGTTCAAGATTTGGCAATGAATACAAAGCTTCATAATTACCAATTCTTTTGCAATGATCTATTTCTAACTTTGTTAGTGTTTTTTTGCAATAAGTTAAACCATCAATGTCGAGTAATTTGGGAGCATATGATATTTCGAATGTTTTTAGTTTAGGTAAGTCTCTTAGAAAGCCCAGACTCGTTAAATTTGTTTGTGTGCAATCTAAATGCTCAAGGTTGATAAGAGATTGGAATATATTATACTCTTCGATCTTATTGTTAAATTTTCTCAATATCAATTCTTTTAGTTGATGGCATTCTGATAGACTTGCATATTTTGTATCCCAGACAATATTGCAACTTTCCAATTTAGTAAAATTGCTAAAATTAATTGGAAATTTTTTACCATCTGAAATATATAGTTTTTTCAAATTAGTAAATGATTCTATGCCGTCAAGATTTAGATCGCTAACAACAATGGATAATCCTTCAATAAACGGAGCAATTTCTTTTATACAGGATAATTCTTTTTGGACAAACCCAAGTTGAGGATTTAATTCAATGTTTCTTACTTTATTAGCTATTACGAATTTTATAATATTTTCTAGATTGTCGGATTTTATTATTAGAAAATCTCCCCAAGTTTGATACTTACTAAATCTAAAATTATTGTTCATTTAATTACCTCCTTCTACTATTTTTTTTTCTAGCGAATTCCTTTGATTGTAATTTTTTTCTTTGTTTCCGGCTGAATAGACTCCTTCCGTTTTTTTGTTGCAATAAGTAAAATGCCTGTTTTTCAAGACTGTCAAATGTAATAAATTTTCTTGTGTGATACAAAAGCCGGTAGATGGCCTTCATTGATTTTATTTGTTCTTTTTGTTGGGTTTGGGGTTTTGGAAAACTTTGCGAACTTTGCAATAGAATCGGCAGACACAACCGATTAAACCTAAAAAGCAGTAAAATAATGGAAGTGCGCATTGAAGATAGTTGGAAGCAAAAGCTTGCACCAGAATTTGATAAACCTTATTTCGAAGAGTTGACTCATTTTGTAAAGAATGAATACACCAACGGACGTGTTTATCCTCCGGCAAAACTTATCTTCAACGCGTTTGATTTATGTCCTTTCGATAACGTGAAAGTGGTTATAATAGGGCAGGATCCATACCATGGTCCGGGACAGGCGCATGGTCTTTGTTTCTCAGTTCCCGAAGGCATTGACTTTCCTCCCTCTCTGGTAAACATTTTCAAAGAAATCAACGACGATCTGCACGTAGAAATACCTCAAAGCGGTAATCTGGAACGTTGGGCCAAACAAGGCGTTTTATTGCTTAACGCAACATTGACGGTGAAAGCGCATCAGGCAGGATCTCATCAGAATAAAGGCTGGGAACAATTTACAGATGCAGCCATACGTGTTTTGAATGAAGAAAAAGAACATTTGGTGTTTTTGCTTTGGGGCTCTTACGCGCAACGCAAAGGTGAATTTATAGACCGTAAACGCCACCTTGTACTTCAGTCTCCGCATCCGTCTCCCTTGTCAGCTTATCGGGGCTTTTTCGGGAACGGCCATTTCAGTAAGGCGAATTCATATCTGGCAGAGAATGGGTTAGAAACCATTAATTGGTAATCACCGAAGCCATTTCTCACATTGAAAAGCCAGACCATCGGCTATTCTCTGTTTTTTCTGTTGCAAAGTTCTTGCTTTGGGCATGAATCGTATTATTTTTACGTTTTATTTCTTAAATTTGCCCATTAATACCGCAAATATTTATCATTCCCAAATTGCTGATGTACTTATCAAAACCTATATTCAAACGGATTTTGTTGGCATTGATTGCTGTTGTCACCGGCAGTTGGCTTTTGGTGTCTTGTATTACTTACAAAGACATTAATTATTTACAGCAGCCGAATCCGGATGTTAGCAGGTATAAAGATTCTGTGCGTTTTGAAGATTATAAGTTGCAGCCGGGCGATCGTCTGAGTATTGTGGTTCATTCTCTCAACGAAGAAACAAATAAGCTCTTTCATCAGGGTAGCGAAAATATGGATGGTGCCTCAGGCGGTGGATCAGCCAGTGATTTATTTACTTATCGAGTCGATGAGAATGGCGATCTTGTATTTCCTTACGTTGGGAAGGTTAAAGCCATGGACAAAACCTTGCGGGACGTTAAAGACGAATTAGAAAGCCGGACAAAGAACCAATTCGGCAACTGTTACGTAAGGGTTAACCTTGCCAATGCTTTCTTTAGCGTTATTGGCGAAGGCGGCAACGGGCGTTATCCTCTCATAAAGGAAAAACTGAATATTTTTGAAGCTCTGGCAATATCCGGCGATTTAAATTCATTGGCCAACAGGAAGCAAATAAAAATATTGCGCCAGACACAATTTGGAACTGTAGTAAAAACTTTTGACGTAAGGAGCAAGGATATTATGCACACGGATTTTTACTATATCCAGCCAAATGATGTGATTTACGTGCAAAAACTTCCATCTCACTTTTTCGGTGTAACATCCTGGTCGTCATTGCTTGGAACCGTCTCGACGACAATCTCTTTGTTGTTGTTGGGG
>JAUZOL010000181.1 GCA_030706455.1 Bacteroidota bacterium | reverse complement strand
GAAAGGTACCGATTTTGAACTGGATGCTGATCTTTTACGGCTTGGTGCAAAGACAGAAGCCGAGTTGCAGGAAGAGGCTAAAAAAATCGATGCAGAAATTGCAGCCATTGAAGAAAAGCTAAAACAGGCAACTGCCGGATTCGACGCTCTTAAAAAAGCGCAGGCAGAAGTGTCGGAAAGAGTTGATTTGCGGCGTGTGCAACTTAATACGAAAGCGGGAGCTGAAGATACGGTGATGATTCTTGAAGGCTATTGCCCAGAAGAGAATGAAGAACCGCTCAATAAAATGCTCAAAAAATCGGGTATTTACTATATGGCTGAAGTTCCGCGCAAATCGGACGAAGCGGTACCTGTGAAGCTGAAAAACAACAAGTTTGCCAGTGTTTTTGAATTTATTGGCGGGTTGTATGAGTTGCCTAACTATCACAAGTCGGATATGACGCCTTATTTTGCGCCATTTTACATGCTCTTTTTTGGCTTTTGTTTTGCGGATGTTGTTTACGGTGTGATTCTGGCGGCAGTAGGTATCTATTTTCGTAAAAAGGTTAGAGAAGAACTGGAGCCTGTTATGCGCTTGCTGACTTATCTGGGGATTACGGCATTTTTTATGGGTATCCTCACCGGAAACGTCGGTGGTATTGCGTTGGAAAAGATAGAAACCAACTGGCCCTGGTACGAGCACCTGAAACACTATATCCTTACAGCCGACCGTCTGTTCTATGCCTCTCTTATCCTGGGTGCTGTGCAGATTATTTTCGGACAGTTTGTGCGGGCTTTTACCCGCTGGAAGACAGATGGGTTTGCCTCGACAATTTCGACCTGGGGATGGTTGTTGCTTGTCGTTGGCGGAGGTACCGTATATGGACTGAATACAGCTAAATTATTAACTCCAGAAACCACTAAGATTGCCACATATGTTATCTTTGGTATTTCCGGAGCCTGCATTTTCCTGCTGAACCATCCGGGACACAACATTCTGGCAAACATTGGAGAAGGAATTTGGGATACTTACGAAAAAGCCACCGGTTGGCTGAGTGATTTGCTCTCGTACATCCGTCTTTTTGCTATTTGTATTGCCGGTGCGGTATTGGCAATTGTATTCAATAGTCTGGCTACCAGCTTAAGCGGAGATACTCCTGTTGTTAGTCAGATTGTAATGATACTGATACTTGCTTTCGGTCACTTTATCAATATATTTATGGCTATTCTGGCGTCGTTCGTTCACCCTCTTCGTTTGACATTCGTCGAATTTTACAAGAATGCAGGCTTCGTTGGTGGAGGGAAATCATACAAGCCGTTTGCCCGGTATAAAGAAGAATTTAAAATACTCTGATCAGGCGGTATGCCTATCTAATTACGAATAAAGAAATAACAAATTATTAATCACTAAATTACAATTTTTATTATGGAACCAATTTTATTTGCTTACATCGGGATTGCCTTTTTGTTAGGATTATCTGGAGTCGGTAGTGCCTATGGTACTTCCATTGCCGGTAATTCCGTTATTGGCGCTTTGAAGAAGAATCCCGACATTTTTGGTAAAGCTATGGTGTTGACGGCTTTGCCTGGTTCTCAAGGTCTGTTCGGCTTCTTGGGTTACTTCCTGCTCAAACCGTTTTTGGTAGAGCACATCACCATGTTTCAGGGTGTTGCTATTTGCTTTACCGGTATCGCTGTAGGTGCGGTTGAGTTGCTTACCTCTGTTCGTCAGGGTCAGGTTTGTGCCAACGGTGCAAGCGCCATGGGTAACGGCCACGATGTGTTTAATAATACATTGATTCTGGCTGTATTCCCGGAATTGTATTCAATTATTGCTGTTGCTGCAGCTTTCTTGGTAAGTACATCTTTAGGTGTTCCTGCTGTATAACAGAGCTGCCGGAAAGAAAAATTCCAATATTTTTATACTTGTAGAAGAGTCGGAATGTCAAATAATTCCGGCTCTTTTGTTTTTATACAACCATAGGAGAGTTTGTTTTCCATTTAAAATGGCGAACTTTGCATGCTGTATTACAACCTTTTTTAGTGAAGAGATGAACTATCAGGAAACCATCAATTATCTTTATAACTGTCTGCCGGTGTTTCAGCATCAGGGGGCTTCTGCATACAAACCGGGTCTTGAGCGTACTATTCAGCTGGACGATTACCTCAGGAGTCCGCATCTCAAGTATAAGACTATTCATGTGGCAGGAACGAATGGAAAGGGGTCTGTTTCGCACTTTTTGGCCGCAATCCTTCAGTCGGCTGGTTACAAAACCGGACTTTACACATCTCCTCATTTGAAAGACTTCAGAGAACGAATAAAGGTGGATGGAGAAATGATTCCAGAGCAGGCTGTGGTTGATTTTGTGGAGAATCATCGTGCTTTCTTTGAGCCCATTCAACCCTCTTTTTTCGAATTGACAATGGAGATGGCGTTTGACTGGTTTGCAACTTCCGGTGTCGACGTGGCAGTGGTTGAAGTTGGTTTGGGAGGCCGGTTGGACAGTACGAATATAATCTCACCTGAATTAAGCATTATCACGAACATTAGCTTCGATCACATGCAATTTTTGGGAGATACATTGCCTAAGATCGCATCCGAAAAGGCAGGAATTATGAAACCTGAAATTCCAGTCGTAATCGGAGAGGCAGAAGGCGACGTAAAAGAAGTCTTTGTAAATAGAGCGGAAGAAGTAGGAACGTCTTTATTTTTTGCGGAAGATACGTATCATTTGGCTCCGACATCCGATGGTTTTGCCTGTGAGCAATATTCCAGCCTGGAAGTGCAGTTAAAAGGCCTGTACCAACAAAAGAATGTCGCGACTGTTTTGACTGCTGTAGATCGGCTTCGCGAAAGAGGGTTCGATCTTCCGGACAATGCATTGCGAAACGGATTAAAACATGTTGTCGATCTGACCGGATTGATGGGTCGGTGGCAGATATTACAGAAAAATCCCATGGTGGTTTGCGATACCGGGCACAATGAAGCAGGAATCCGGTTTATAGTACAGCAGCTGTCGAAACAAAAATATAATCGTCTGCATATCGTTTTTGGTATGGTAAATGATAAGGATATTAGTACGGTTTTGTCCCTTTTGCCTCAAAACGCGATTTATTATTTCACTCAGGCAGCCATTCCAAGGGCAATGGAGGCTTCAAAACTGCGTGATTTGGCACAAAAATTCAATCTTTATGGAAAAATTTTTACTTCTGTGGCTTCAGCAGTTGAGGCAGCAAAACAGGCTGCAAATGAGGATGATTTGATCTATATCGGAGGCAGTACTTTTGTGGTGGCAGAGGCTATTTAGAAGAAATATTGCAAAAATATTGCGCGGGGTCTTGCGGGAATCAAAATAAGCACGTATCTTTGCAACGCATTTAAGGAAAGGGCGTTTAGCTCAGCTGGTTCAGAGCATCTGCCTTACAAGCAGAGGGTCGGCGGTTCGAATCCGTCAACGCCCACTTTCAAAATCGAATCTTAGAAATAAGGTTCGATTTTTTTTATATCGAAACGAAAAGGGCGACAATGAAAAAATCATTGCCGCCCTTGTTGCGTCTGTAAATTATGCGACTCACTACAAAACTTGAGGGAGAACAATAGATTTTCTATCCTTGCAATAAAATTACAAAGATGCTAAAAATGGATATTGCCTTTTACTACCGGAAAGCTTCATCGGAAATGAGTAGTAATGGGATCGTTGCGAAAACGCTATTTGCTTAATTTATGGACAAATAGCGTTTTTTAATGTAGTCCCGCCGGGAATCGAACCCGGATTTAAAGTTTAGGAAACTTTCGTTCTATCCATTGAACTACAGGACCGCTGGTTTGGTGTGCAAAAGTACAACTATTCTTCAATAATTTCAAACACTCTTGTGAGTAAGAATTGTAAACGATGTTTGGCGTTTGTGATTTTTTGAGGAGCTATTGCTCAAAAATAGTTTTTCTGATGTATAGTTATTGATAACCGGGGATTTGCTTCTTTTGGGAGGAACATGCGCCTACTTCTTGTTGTTCTACTCGTGCCCTGGTCTGATTATTGCTCGAATAGAGGGAATGTTATTATTCTATTTGTGAATTTATAAGCAGCAAAATTGACTTTTGAAATTGTGCTCTTTTAGATTAGAATAATACTCCCTGTTTTGGTCGGTCTGGATAAATATCGAAAGGAAAAGTCAATTGAGGGTCTACGCTGCATTGTACAAGACGGGATGTGTGATGTTTAATATCGGTTTTGTTGTAATAAGAAACTTTCCATAAGCATTTCTTACTTACGTGGTTGGCAATAGTTTTGAAGTAAGGTGCATCGACTGAGGATAGTGAATGTCCGATTATGATGACCTCATTTAAAGAATATAATTTTGACCAAAAATCTTGATTTTGAGCTATGATTTTTTCAACGGGTTTTCGGGTGTGTTTTAGAAATGATTGTACTACAAGTCTTCCCTGTCCCTCTTGATTGTCATCTACGTCATAATTTATATTTGCGTTGTTCATATCGTGCCCAAAAATGAGATTACAGTTTTCTTTCTGGGTGCTTCCATGAATATAATTGATCTGGTCAGGGTGAATATGAAAGTGTCTTTCAAGTGTGTTGGTGTAGTTGAATGAAATAAATAAAGAATCGGGATCGATATCTGGATACTTCCTCGAAAGAGGCCGGTTATTCAAGATTTTTATCCAATTAATCATGTGTGTTTTTAATTGGTAAAACATACCAATAGTATGAGATTTAAGCAGGGGGTCGTAACTCTCAAGTGCATCCGCATCCCATCCTCCGCTACCTAAAGAATGCAGTACATCACCGATCAATCGGAATTCGTCCAGTTCTGTTAGATTTATTTCAAAAGTATGCCAGAATGCTCCGGTGTAATTGAAATATTCTTCAATTATCTCAAAGCTAAAAGGGTCTGTTTCTTTTATAAACTCTCGAAAATCAGAATAAGAGGAAGGTAGATGATGATAAAGATCAAATCCATTTCCTATAATGTATAATTTCATGCTGGAATTTTATCGCTAGTAGACTTTATTGTGGTTTTTAATTGTTACCTAATCAGGGAGTCTGCAAATTCTCCAAACCGCAAAATTACTTATGATTTGTCTTGTTTGTTCTTGGTCTGCTATATTCGTAACTGTATTAGTTTGTGTGATCTGTAATTGATAAATAAGTAATATTTGTGTATTTGGGCATGCATGTAGGCCAGAGTGTGATTAAAAAGGGAATTTTGATGAAGGGGGTATAAAATGAAAAAGACTTAAACAGTTATGTTTAAGTCTTTTTTTTTTGTGGTGCCACCAGGAATCGAACCGGGGACACAAGGATTTTCAGTCCTTTGCTCTACCAACTGAGCTATGGCACCATCGTTGTTTTGCGGATGCAAAGGTAGGTAAAATAATCGAACGTCCCAAATTATTTTTCAACTTTTTTCTTCTCTGTTGGTAGTCAGTGATTTGTGAAAAGATGATAGGGGAGCCTCACTTTGCTTTTGTATTTTATGAGATGGTGAAGTGTGATAAATTCTTTCACACCTCACCATCTCGTATTCTCGTCATCTCTCTTAGTAGGCTCTGGCAAATACCACGCGTTGGGCCGACGGTTTGCCTGTTACCATGCAGACGCCCGGTGTTTTGTCGCCTTCGAGCGGAATGCAACGGATAGTTGCTTTGGTATCGGCTTTGATCTTTTCTTCGGTTTCGGAGGTGCCGTCCCAGTGACATAGGAGTAAACCGCCTTTTTCGATTTCAACCTTGAATTCGTCGTAACTGTTCACTTCGCGAGTTACCGATGTGCGGTAATCGAACGCTTTAGTATAAATATTTTCCTGAATGGTGTCGAGCAGGTCTTTGATGTATTGTTCAACGTTTTCGACCGAACGGGTCTCTTTGGTCAACGTGTCGCGACGAGCTACTTCTACTGTGCCGTTTTCGAGGTCGCGAGCGCCTAATGCGAGGCGTACGGGAACTCCCTTCAGTTCGTATTCGGCAAACTTCCATCCCGGTTTCTTGGCGTCGTTGTTGTCGTATTTTACGCTCACGCCGAGGGTTCTTAGTTTGGCGGTGATTCCGGCAACTTTTTCGTCGATCTTAGCCAGTTGTTCGTCGTTCTTGTAAATAGGAACGATGACAACCTGATAAGGTGCGAGTTTCGGAGGTAATACCAGACCGTTGTCATCGGAATGACACATGATGAGTGCTCCCATCAGTCGGGTAGAAACACCCCATGAAGTTGCCCAAACGTAATCGCGAGTACCCTCTTTTGATGCGAAGGTTACGTCGAATGCTTTCGCGAAGTTTTGACCGAGGAAGTGAGATGTTCCGGCCTGCAAGGCTTTTCCGTCCTGCATCAAGGCTTCGATACAGAAAGTCTCGACGGCGCCGGCAAAACGTTCGTTGGCCGATTTGATACCTTTTACCACCGGCATTGCCATGAAATTTTCGGCAAAAGTGGCGTATACATCCAGCATCTGGCGGGTTTCTTTCAACGCTTCGGCTTCGGTAGCGTGAGCGGTGTGTCCTTCCTGCCAGAGAAATTCTGCTGTACGCAGAAACAGGCGGGTGCGCATCTCCCAGCGAACCACGTTGGCCCATTGGTTGATAAGGATAGGCAGGTCGCGGTACGACTGAATCCAGTTTTTATAGGTGTTCCAAATGATGGTTTCGGAGGTTGGACGCACAATCAGTTCTTCTTCCAGCTTGGCAGCGGGGTCGACTACCACGCCTTTGCCATCAGGGCTGGTTTTCAAGCGATAATGAGTTACCACGGCACATTCTTTGGCAAAACCTTCCACGTGGTCGGCTTCTTTGCTCAAAAATGATTTCGGGATAAACAAAGGGAAATAAGCGTTTTGGTGACCGGTT
>JAUZOL010000180.1 GCA_030706455.1 Bacteroidota bacterium | reverse complement strand
CAGCCGTTTTGGTATTTTTGACAAGCTTTTTATCGATATCGGCGATGAGCAGTCAATTGAGGACGACCTTTCTACCTACAGTTCGCACCTGTTGCATATGAAACATTTTATTCGCAACAGCAACGGAAAAACCCTTTTGCTGATCGACGAATTCGGTACCGGTACCGAACCGCAGATCGGGGGCGCCATTGCCGAAGCGGTGCTGCATCGCCTCAATACCAACGGCGCTTTCGGGGTGATCACCACCCACTACACCAACCTGAAACATTTTGCGGAGACGGCCGAAGGGATCGTTAACGGCGCTATGTTGTTCGATCGCCATCAGTTGCAACCTCTTTATAAATTACAAATTGGTATTCCCGGCAGTTCGTTTGCCATTGAAATTGCGCGCAAGATCGGACTTTCGGAAGAGGTGATTGCTGAAGCATCCGAAAAAGCAGGTTCGGCGCATGTCGATCTGGACAAATATGTGCAGGATATTTTGCGCGACAAACATTACTGGGAAAACAAGCGGCAGCAGATCCGCCAGAAAGAGAAACGGCTCGAGGAACTGACCTCCCGCTACGAAACTGACCAGAGCGAAATGAAGGCGCAGCGCAAGGAGGTTCTCAATAAGGCAAAAGCCGAGGCGCAACAGCTGTTGTCGGAGGCCAATGCCACCATCGAAAATACGATTCGTCGCATTAAGGAGGCGCAGGCCGAACGTGAAGCAACCCGTGGTGCGCGTCAGGAGTTCGAAGAATTCCGTACCAAACTCGACGAAAACCCGAAGCACGAAAAACAACCCAAAGAAAAGCATAAACCCAAACCGGAGAAGCAGTACAAAAAGCCTGAGCAACTCAAGCTCGAACCGATCAAAGCGGGCGATAGGGTGAAATTGACTGGTCACGACTCCATTGGCGACGTCATTGAAGTGGATGGCAACAACGTCACCGTTGCCTTTGGGAACCTCAAATCGACCGTTAAAGCCAACCGTCTCGAACGGGTGAGTCGCAATAAAGAAAAAGAAATTACTCGCTCTAAAGGCGCTTTGGGTAGCGATAGCGATGAGGTGTTGCGCCAGCGAAAACTCAACTTCAAACAGGATATCGATGTGCGCGGAATGCGTGGCGATGAGGCGTTACAAGCGGTGCAATATTTTATCGACGATGCCCTGATGATGGGCGTGGAGCGGGTGCGCATTCTGCATGGAACGGGTACCGGCATCCTTCGTCAACTCATCCGCCAGTATTTGGGAACCATTCCCGGTGTGCGCCATTTTGCCGACGAACATGTGCAATTGGGTGGAGCTGGCATTACCGTGGTAGATTTGTAATTTAGTACGCAGTCTACAGTATTCAGTACTCAGTGAGGTTGAATCTTTGAATTCTGAAATCTTGGAATAAAGAGTTCTTTATTTCTGTGGTTTGTGGAATGCCCAGGCTTCAGCAAAGGCTGCATGTTTGTGTAGTTCTTTGATCTTGGCGTTAGCAGCTTCTTTGTCGCTGAATGATCCGGCAATGACCCGATAGAATTTCTTGTCTTTTACCACACTTAACGAAACTTTCTCTGCTTTTCCGGTTTCATTGGCGTATTGCTGTGCTTGTTGTAGCGTTACGTAATTGCCAACTATCACATACCACGAATCATTAGTTAATTGCGGTACATTACTGTTTGAGGATGCCGTTTTTTGAACTACAGGCTGTGCCACGGGTTTTGGAGCTACAGCCGGTTTTGACGATAGGGGGTAGTTCAACAAAACAGGATTGTGGAGTACCCATGCTGTTTTGAAGGCTGCGCGTTTTCTTATTTCTGCAAGCTTAATTTCAGCGTCCTTTTCTGACGAATATGACCCCGCAATTATCCGGTAAACATTGTTTGTACCGTAAGCTTCTATCTGCATCTTTTCAGCTGAGGATTGTTGTTGCGCAAATCTGAGAGCCTTGTTAGGCGTTTCAAAATTTGCAACTACAATATGCCATGCTTTTTGTTGACCTTGCGGTTGTGCTTGAACGTTTGTCGGATTTTTGGCTGCCGGTATAGCGCTCTTTTTCAATTTTGTACTGTAAGCTATGCAGGTACTTTTGTATGCCGGTTGCTTTTGTAGCTCCCGTGCTTTATCAACTGCTTCTACTTTGGTTGGATACGAACCTGCAATTACATGCCAGGGCGCTTTACATATGTTTTTGTCAGAAGCAAGAGTCGCTTTGGCCAGACTGTCGTTCTTTAACCCATTGGTGTCAGTAATTGCAATAATGAGGTGTTTGTGAGTGGAGTCAGTTAATACTGAGTCTTTTTGGAAAAAAGCCAGCGGGTTGAGCTTCGCTAAATAAGGTGAAAAATGCATGTGAAGCAGTGGCGTCAGCACGGCTAAGCCTATCAATATGGCAAAAACTGCCGCATATTTGTATAAACGACGCTTGGTTGTTGGAAATTGAAGTACAATCTGACTTGTTTCCTCTTCTTCGTGATTTACAGCTTTGAGCCGAATGTCGTAATTGCCGATGTTATCCGGCAGAAAATCGTATGAGTCGGCCGATATGAATTCCGTTTGTCCGTTTTCGTTCAGGTGTAAGCCGCCGATTTTTCCCAGAGCGACAGTTTCTCCGTTTTTTAATCGTTTTTTTAATTCATCAACGTAGTCACGAACAATTAGATTGGCTTTTCGGAAAGACACATTTTCAGCCTGTTGAATAGAACCGGCAAGCAAACCATCGTTGTAATTCAGCGCAGGATTGAAGACGATTTCTTTGCAGGGTGCTGTGATGAGGTTTCTGGATTCATCAATCTTGGCAGGGACATAATTCACTATAAACCCGCCGAATTCCGGAAGAATGGCGTAGTCGTGCTGAATGATGAGCTGTTCTAAATGTTGAAGTAATCCTTCCATGCAAAATGCCTGTTAATTGGTGTTTGGTAGCAAATATAACAACAATGATTTTTGTAGTGATGCTTGTTGTAAGTAATAATTAGCTACAGATTACAAAATTACGGATAATTTCAAATACATTGGTATGTTCTGCACATATTTATCAACATCTTTTCAAACATTATGAGATTGATGCCTGTCGTTAAAATATGTGGGTAGGAAAAACCGGTGATTAGCCTTATATTTGTATTGATGTTTTTTTACTTTATATTTTATTGCTATTTTTAGTTGTATATAATTAATATATAATCTATTATGATTGGGATTTCTGAACTTATAAAATATCGTCGTAGTATCCGGAAGTTTTTACCTCAGGTTGTTGAACCCGAAAAAATTGATACGCTGTTAAAGTCGGCATTGATGGCTCCAACTTCCAAAAATTCCAGATCATGGGAGTTTGTGGTGGTGGATGATGCCGGATTATTGCAGAAATTGTCGCTTAGTCGCCCAATGGGAAGCACTCTGCTCGCCAATGCACCTTTGGCTATTGTTGTGCTGGCCGATCCTTCCAAAAGCGATTGCTGGCTGGAGGATGCGTCCATTGCATCGGCTTTTTTGCAATTGCAGGCACAGGATCTGGGTTTGGGAAGTTGCTGGGTACAGGTTGCCCGTCGCCCTCACAATGATGATATTACTGCCGAACAATATATCCGCGAACTTTTGCAAATCCCGGACGAACTGAACGTGGTAAACGTGATTGCTATCGGCTATAAAGACGAAGAACGCCGTCCGTACGACGAAGCAAAACTGGCGTACGACAAAATTCACCGGAACCAATTTTAAAAAGTACATGGTTAATGGCACAAGAAATGCCGATTTTCCATTAACCATTAATCGTTTATCATTGTTCTATGGTTGTTTTTGATCGTGTAGTCAGTAGTGAACATGCTCATTGGCATTTTCTGGTGAGCTGCTATTTGGAGGCTTTCCCTGCGGATGAACGCCGTCCGTTACCCGATCTTGAAACATTGTTGCAGCGATCTGATTTCTGGTGCAATGTTTTGCTGAAAGTCGATGAACCAGTGGGTTTGTTTCTGAGCTGGCAATTGCCGCGGTTCCGTTATATCGAGCATTTTGCAATTGCTCATGCATTTCGGGGTCAGATCATTGGGAAAACGGCATTGAACAAATACCTGAGAACGAGTAATTTTCCGGTGGTGCTGGAGGTGGAGCCTCCTGTGAGTGAGATGAATAGCCGTCGCATTCGTTTTTACGAAAGAGAGGGTTTTGAGCTTTGTAAGCAACAGTTTATTCAGCCGCCGTATGCTCCGGGTCAAAATCCGGTAGAATTGCGGTTGATGGAGTGGAAAGGGGACTTGCTTAAACAGAATTTCGAACAAGTAAAAAATGAGTTGTATCGGACCGTGTATGGTTGCGATAACATCTAAATAGGAACAAATGACACCACAAGAACGTTGTAATCACCTGATTGAGTGGTTTCAGAAAAATATGCCTGTAGCCGAAAGTGAGCTGCATTATACAAATCCTTTTGAATTGCTGGTGGCGGTGATTTTATCGGCCCAATGTACCGATAAACGGGTTAATATGGTGACACCGAAACTGCTTGCCGATTTTCCGACTGCTGAAGCGATGGCCGCCACCACACACGAAGTAATCTTTGAATACATAAAGAGCGTTTCTTATCCGAACAATAAGGCCAAACATCTGGTCGCCATGGCGCGTCAGTTGGAGGAGGAATTTGGTGGCGAGGTGCCATCGGAGCCCGAAGAGTTGCAGAAATTGCAGGGCGTGGGTCGCAAAACGGCCAACGTGGTGGCTTCGGTTATTTTCAATAAACCGGCCATGGCTGTCGATACGCACGTATTCCGTATTTCGGAACGGTTGGGATTGACTACCAATTCCAAATCGCCACTCGAAACGGAAAAGACGCTGGTCTCGCTTTTTCCGCCGGAACTGATTCCGAAGGCGCATCATTGGCTCATCCTGCATGGGCGCTATGTCTGCATCGCCCGCAAACCAAAATGCGAAGAGTGCGGCATCCGGCAATGGTGTAGATTTTATACGAAAATATAAACTCAAAATAAACCATCAAGAATAAGAAGAAACTTAATCTTCTTAATGCCTTAATGGTAAAAATAAGCTCACATGACACATCTTTAGTGTCATAATTAATAATTTATAATTCAACATTAAAATGAAATATTGTCCTGATTTATTCAATTATCGTCGTCGTATGTCACACGAAGTGACTATCGGTTCACTGAAAATGGGAGGTGTAAACCCTGTCCGTATTCAGTCGATGACCAATACGTCGACCCTCGATACCGACGGTAGTGTCGAACAAGCTATCCGTATTTTTAATGCCGGCGGCGAACTGGTAAGGCTTACTGCCCAGGGGGTGCGCGAGGCCGAAAATCTGCAAAATATCCGCTTCGGGTTGATTGGAAGAGGATATCGCCAGCCTATTTCAGCTGATATTCACTTCAATCCGGCAGCAGCCGAAGTAGCGGCGCAATACGTTGAAAAAGTACGGATCAATCCCGGAAACTTTGTCGATAGTGCCCGCACATTCAAAAAACTGGAATATGACGACGAAAGCTATCGTCAGGAATTGGAGAAGATTCGGGCGAAGCTGATTCCTTTGCTTGAGATTTGCCGTCGCTATCATACAGCTTTGCGACTGGGAGTGAATCATGGATCGCTTTCCGATCGCATTATGAGCCGTTACGGCGATACACCTGCCGGAATGGTGGAGTCATGCATGGAATTTCTCCGTATTTGTCGTGAAGAAAACTTCGATAATATAGTCATTTCCATCAAGGCATCGAATACGGTGGTGATGGTGCAAACCGTTCGTTTGCTGGTTGCTACTATGCTCGATGAAGGCATGTCGTATCCGCTCCACCTGGGGGTTACCGAGGCGGGCGATGCCGAAGATGGCCGCATTAAATCAGCGGTAGGTATTGGTGCTTTGCTGGCCGACGGTATCGGCGATACTATTCGTGTTTCGTTGAGCGAAGATCCTGAAAAGGAGATTCCTGTCGCATTGAAATTGATGAAGCATGTGGTGAACTGCGCTTGCCATCTGCCTATAAAAGCGGAGGTCGCCGGGGTATTCAGCCCATACATATATCGACGTCGCGAAACACTTTCGGTGGGTAATATCGGGGATACTCACGTGCCAGTGGTGGTAGGTACCGGTAGCGATTTTGGCGATTTGAAACCAGACTATCTCAAAAACCATTTGGCCCTTTTTACAGCACAGCAAATTGAAGCGGCAATAGTATCTCCGGTTCCGGTAAAATTTGTGCAACTTACCTATCGAGATCTCAATGATGAATTGATTGAGCAGCTGAAATCCTCTGAAAACATTGTCGTTATTCTCTCTTCCGATCATGCCAATTCGGTGGGCGAAATGCGGGCATTCTTTCATGCGCTGATGAATAATGACTGTAAAGTGCCGGTTATTCTTTACCGCAAATATGTGGACGATGACAAGGAAAACTTTCAGGTGTCGGCTGCTGCCGATTTGGGCGTCCTTTTTATCGACGGTTTTGGCGATGGTATCTGGCTTGAAAATCCGATGCTTAACGACGATGAGGTAGTGGCTACTGCTTTTGGTATTTTACAGGCCTCGCGTGTCAGAACATCCAAAACAGAATATATCTCCTGTCCGGGTTGCGGTCGTACGTTATTTGATCTGCAAACCACGATAGCGAAAGTAAAAGAAGCGACCAGACATTTCACCGGACTCAAAATCGGTATTATGGGTTGCATTGTGAATGGTCCTGGTGAGATGGCTGATGCCGACTATGGTTACGTGGGTGCCGGAAAAGGAAAGGTAAGCCTCTATCGCCGCAAGGAGTGCGTTGAAAAGAATATCCCCGAAGAAGAAGCAGTGGAAAAGCTGCTGGCATTGATTAAGGAATGCGAAGGAAAGTAGTTAAGTACTCAGTGGACTGTTCCTAAATAAAATTGTGATTGGGTAAATGATAAAAGATAATCCTATTCGTCTTTATTCTTTTTTCTTTTCTCTTTGTTCTTGATTTATGTTGAAAAATTTATTCAGTAAAGTTGGT
>JAUZOL010000018.1 GCA_030706455.1 Bacteroidota bacterium | reverse complement strand
GATAAGAGTCTATTTTTTCTTTCAGATTTTTGGCAGCATCACGATACAATTGTTCGTCGTTCCTGTTGATTGTCAACGGAAACCGATGCCCTGCCAAATTGACGTTTATGGTAAATAGTTCGTCGTTCATTTGCTTTATTGATTCAGCAAATCAATACATTTGTCAATTTCCCGCACTAATTGTGAGATTCGTTTGTGAGCCAGTTCTCTTTCTCCTTCATTTCCACCGACAAACATTTGTGCCATTTTCAGGCTCTCATAATCAGAACGTAATTCAAGAATGACCTTGTGCGCCTGCATCAAATCATCTTCCTTCCGTTGCAATTGTTCTGTAAGCTGCTGAATTCTGGCTCTATCATCAGCATGTAATTGCAACAGTTTGCGGAGCTTTTTCTCAAAGCCATCGATCAGTGATTGATGTCTATTTGTCATTCTGAAAACAAAATCGTTGTCAAAGGTATATCGAATTTATGAATGAACAAAATTTTTATCTCTTTTTTTAATTGGATTCATTCTATTTTTTCGGGTAAAATTTACAAATGTTTATATTGCCTTTCAAGAAGTTAATTTTATCTGATTTGCACATTTATCAGATTAACTATAAGTTTGCAGAATGAATCGCCCGTTATATTTTTTCAACCCCGAACACGACCTGGCACTGGCCAATAGCGACCGAAATTTCAACGCTCCGCTTCAAGCAAAAAAACTGGCTCACGATCTTGCCTGCCTGCCTCTTTGGTATGCCACGCCGGGCAGCATCGTATTGGACACTAATTACGACCACAATTGGTTTGAAGAAATGCACCTTTTATTCCCTCAGCTGAAGAACTCACAACTGACATCAGCACCTGATTTTTCATCGATCACCACCTTATTTCCCTGGGGATGGGACAACGCTGTTTGTAAACATTTTTCTCTTTTAGGTGCCGATAGCTCTTTGCTGCCAAGCACTATTCAATTGGAAAACATTCGACACTTGTCCCACAGAAACATTTCCATACGGGCCTTAGAATACATCCACCAAAACACCCAATTTAGCGACCTACTACCCGCCCCGGCAAACGAACTGACATCAGGATTTCAAACAGAAGAATATGCATCAACACATAAAAAAGTGATATTCAAAGCACCCTGGTCGGGAAGCGGAAAAGGGCTATGCTGGTCAAAAGATAAAATGACGGAAAGCCGTCGCGGCTGGTGCCGCAACACAATCGAAAAGCAAGGAAGTGTAATCGCCGAACCAATTTATGATAAACTGTTGGATTTTGCAATGGAATTTTCGTGCAACGACGGGGAAACATCTTTTGCCGGCTATTCCCTGTTTGAAACCGATAAAGGCATCTATCGTGGCAACTTTTTGATGAGCAATGAATCGATTGTCCGTAGAATTGAAGAATATTGCGTACCTGTAACTTTTCTATTGGCAATACAAAGTCAGTTAAGTACCTTCATTACAAATAATATTGCGCCTTTCTATACCGGTCTACTCGGCGTTGACATGTTCATCTATCAGGAAAACGGTCTCATCAAATTACACCCCTGCGTAGAGATTAACCTGCGAATGACCATGGGATGCGTTGCCCGTATTTTCTATGATAACTTTGTGAATTCCGACATAACTGGTCATTTTTATATAGATCACTATCCGTCACCAGGAACTCTTTTCAACGATCATTTGCATCGACGGGACGAAACTCCTTTAGCCGCAACAAATGGACGTATCTCAAAAGGCTATATCTCTCTAACGAACATTACTCCTCACTCGCATTACAGAGTTAGGGTGGAGATTAGATGAAGCCTTTCCTACACCATCCAAAAGCAAAATACTGCTTATTAGAAACGTCCATCCTTTAATAACAACCGCACGTCCACTCTGCATAGAAAGGGTAAACAAAGCTACGCTTTCTTTACTCACACAACCTCAATCAGAAAGCCGGCTCTTTCCTGCAACATTTATATAAACCTCTCCTCTATTTAAAGTTCTATCCTACCACAGCACCATCTCAACCTGTCAAGATTAATCCAATGATAATCAGAGACAAATTGACAATAAAAGCAAAATATAAGTTGCATGTGAAATTATAATTTTCATTAAAATACAAATTATTTTTAATGAAAATATTGCATTCCAACTTACACACCCTTATATTTGCAAGGAGGCAGTATTTTAATAAAACATATTACTTGCTTTTTTATGTCTATATTTATTTAGTATAAAAATCAGCATAGGCATATTCTTTGAAAGCTAAGCGCACACGACAACAGAACAACCTCACATAAACATCAAGACTGGTTGTAATCGCGGCCTTAACGCAACACCGACAAAAAAACTGACAGACAATATAGGCGACACCCAATATCCAATCAAATTGTGATTTTACCTAGCGGATCACATCAAAACGTCCCATTGGTTGCCCGACACATTCTTTACGGTTAAACTGAATTTTTCGGTTTAATACTCACGTCGATATCACTCCTGATATCACCCAAGACTCCAAACCAGAATCAACAAAAGAGAACTCCGGCTCAAAAGAGTACCGGACATCATCTCACCTTCAAGGCATATTTGCATAATATGTACAAAGGAATGGTATGCTTAAATCTCTTTACATCAACTTTTCTTCAGCCCTTAATTGAAGGAAGATATACCCAACCAGCATTGCAACGGCTCGTTTAAAGTTGATATTTACGAATACATAACAGTGGAGCTGGAAACCACATCAAACAGGGAGAATTCCGAAACGCCTTACGAGTAGGAACAACTAAATTAATCTAAGCATTATGGAAACAGGAAGAACCGGAGGCTGGACTCCGTACAGCACAACCATTTCAAAAGAAGCAATGGACATTTTCAACAAAACAAAACCAGTGGGCGTAAACTACACCCCTCTGGCAGTAGCAACGCAAATAGTCAGCGGCATTAACTACCGTTTCTTCTGCAATGCACAGGTAGTATACCCAGAGGCTCCCAACGATGCTGTAATCACTCAGATTTACAAGCCATTGAATGGAGATCCGCACATCACCTCCATTACCAAAGTCTAAACATTGTATTATACCGGAGCCGAAACCACTAAAAAACGGGGCGGAACCCGAAAAGCCTTACGAGTAGGGAAACCTTTTAACAAATAAACTTATGAAAGACGTTTTAACAAAACATTTGGAAGCTGGCGTTGCCGGTTCAATCACAGTTCGGAATGAAGGAGGCTATGTTGCAAAATTCAGTATCTCTTATGTATTCCAAGGTAAAGAACTCACAAAGGAAAGTGACAAGTTTACCGCAGGCGTAAATAAAACGCTTGAGATTCCTCAAGGTGCATCCAAAATTTATCTAAAAACAGAAGAATATTGGTTTATCGGACAAACCACAACCATTTTCACCCAAAAGCTTGACACGCCAGCTACCAAATCCTACAAAATTTGGGGCACCACGCTCAGTCCTAAATGGGAAGAAACAAACGCTCTATAATACAGAATACCCTGTAATACGTTGACTTTCTTTTCGACGTTTTAGATACCACCACCCATTAAAACTATTGATTTAATTTAAAAATTAATTCATTATGGGGAAAGATATTGGAATGTTTGTGGTCACCTACCAAATTGGTGACCACAAACCCGGAGCACTGACTTTACACATCAGCCTTGTGGTAAGTACTCCCAACCAAGCCATATCCGGCATCGGACGGCTCTTTCAGTCCGCCAATCCACCGCTGGATGTACACTCAAATCTACAGGGGCACTATTCTGTAATGTGCATCATGCCGGAGAATTGCCATATCCAGATCATTCTCACCGGCTATCCCATCATGAGTTGGCCCGGGTATGGAGGCGAGCGACCGACCCTCCAGCCCAACATGAAGATACTAATGGTAGTACTCGCCGAAGACTGGCAAACCGGTTCGGCCACCTTCGCTTATCTGGATCCTATGGGTCAATGGCATGAAGTAAAAGGAGCTCCGGTTCGAAAAATATCCGGATCTGCACCTTCCAACCTGTAAAAAATTTAGCACTGCATTTTTCGATACTGACTGGAAAGCAGAAAACTGAACAGAGTAGACATCAATTCATTAACATTTAAACTATAAATCAAAAAGAAGATATTTTGCTCACTGAGCATTTCGAATATTGTTTTTATAAAACAAAAATAGAGGTTTATTTCAGAACGACGAAAAAAATATGCTACCGTTCCTCGTCAAAGGTATCTTTCAATACCGGCACACCAATATGAAATTTGACAGCCAGAAGGCGAATAGCAATCACTGAAAGAGCCGAAAACAACTGTGTCATTCCTGATGGAACTCCAAGATAAGAGCAAATCATAAAAACGACACCGCCTGCCACACACGCCAGTGCATAAATGTCTTTGCGGAAGATAAGCGGCGTTTCGTTGATCAGCATATCTCGAATTACACTTCCGATGGAGCCTGTAATCATCCCCATCACAATAGCTACCCAAAAAGGGAAATGAGCATCGAGGGTACGTTCAATACCCACAACAACAAACAACCCCAATCCGATAGTATCGAAAATAAAGAACGGATTTTCCAGTTTAACCAGGTGTTTACTGAAAAGAATTACCACGACAAGTGCCACGCCGGTAACAATCAGATAAGAAGGCTGGTGCATCCAGAAAGGAGAAACCCCCAACAACACATCACGGGTTGTACCACCTCCAATTGCAGTAACCAATCCAACGACATACGCGCCAAACCAGTCGAAACGTTTGGCAGCGGATAGGCGAATACCGCTGATAGCGAAAGCAAATGTCCCTAAGTAGTCAATTAAGTCGATCAAATTCATAGATAAATGAGATTTTCAAGCAAGCCATCACATTATAACAGTCTATTGCAACACGAGATTGAATGTCGCGAACTAAATAAAAAAGCAGGAACCGGTTCAGTACTGACCGATTCCTGCCCCTTGAAATATATTTACCTGCAATTATTTCGTAACGAAACGGAAGTGAGACCCGAAACGTTCGAAAGCAGCTTGTTCCAGTTCTGCCTGATGATCAGGGTGAGCCACGGTGATCAACAGTTTTGCACGTTCCTGCAAGGTTTTGCCATAAAGATTTACAGCACCGTATTCAGTTACAAACCAGTGCATGTGGTTACGTGTTGTAACAACACCGGCACCCGGAGCCAAAACAGGAGCAATTTTACTTACACCCTTGTTGGTTACAGAAGGCATTGCAATGATAGCTTTACCGCCTTTTGAACGAGAAGCACCGTAAACGAAGTCGATCTGACCACCTACACCGGAATAAAATTTAGTTCCCAGTGAGTCAGCGCAAACCTGACCTGTAATATCAACTTGCAAAGCAGAATTGATAGCGGTAGTTTTCGGGTTCTTTGCAATAAGGAATGGGTCGTTGGTATAACCTACATCCATCATCAACACCTGAGGGTTATTGTGGATAAAGTCGTATACTTTCTGAGAACCCATCAGGAAGGTAGAAACCATTTTACCTTTGTCGATTCCTTTATTAGCACCATTGATAACACCGCTTTCTACCAGAGGAAGAACGCCATCAGCAAACATTTCGGTATGAATACCGAGGTCTTTGTGGCTACCCAACTGAGCCAAAACGGCGTTAGGAATAGCACCGATCCCCATTTGCAAGCAAGCGCCGTCTTCGATCAGTTCGGCACAGTGCAAACCGATTAATTTTTCCACTTCGCTCGGTTCGCTAAAGTGTGCCGGTTCAAGAGGGGTATCATCTTCAACGAAGATATCGATCAAACTCATTGGAATCATTGCCTGACCGAAAGCACGGGGAACGTTTTTGTTGATAACAGCAATAACATGATCTGCAGTTTCTACAGCAGCCAACGTTGCATCTACGGAAGTACCCAAAGAAACATAACCGTGTTCGTCGGGAGGACAAACCTGAATCATAGCAACGTTACATTTGATGTAACCGTCACGATAAAGACGTTGCGTTTCGCTCAAAAAAACAGGAATATAATCAGCATATCCGGCCTGAACAGCTTTACGCACGTTTGATCCTACGAAGAAAGCATCATGTTGGAATACACCTTCATATTTAGCTTCAGTGTAAGGAGCAGGACCTTCAGTGTGTAAATGGTGAATATGCACATCTTTCAATTCGCCTGCATCGCCACGAGCGCACATGGCCTGAATCAGACATTGAGGAGAGCTGGCTACACTGCTTAAATGCACGTGATCGCCCGACTTGATAACCTTTACAGCCTCAGCCGGAGTAACGACTTTGTAGTTTTTTGTTGTCATGTTTGGTTTATCTAATGGTTTAATGAATCGACAAAACACTGATATTATGCAAATTATACTTATTTATCAACCATAAAATTTGCATCGCAAAGTTATTGTTTTTTCGTCATATTTCCATTGATAAATAGAACTTTGACCCTACATTTTTAAGACTTTTTATTCACCGGAAAATTCCTTCAGCAGAGCAATCTCTTCTTCCCAAAGGGTTTCATCAGGAGTTTCAAGAATAATAGGAATATTATCGAAACGTTTATCGGCCATAAAACGTTTAAAAAAATCAATCCCGATAAATCCTTTCCCCACATTATCATGACGATCCACACGAGTTGCCAGTTCCTTTTTGGAGTCATTGAGATGTATGCCTCTCAGGTAACCCAAGCCCACAATTTCATCGAATTCTGACCAGACTTTTTCGTACTCAACAGGATCTTTCAGATTATAACCTGCAGTAAAAGAATGGCAGGTATCCACACAAACCCCCACCCTGGATTTATCCGCCACCTGAGCAATTATATCGGCCAGATGCTGAAAACTAAAGCCCACGTTACTGCCCTGCCCTGCTGTGTTTTCGATCACTGCTGTTACTCCCTGCGTTTCAGACAAAGCAATATTGATCGACTCCGCAATACGCGAAAGGCAATCCTGAAGAGATATTTTATTAAGATGTGACCCCGGATGAAAATTCAGTAACTTCAATCCTAGTTGTTCGCAGCGCTGCATCTCATCAACAAAGGCCGCCCTCGATTTTTCCAGACCTCCCGTTTCCGGATGCCCCAGATTAATCAAATAGCTATCGTGCGGCAATATATACTCCGGCAGATATCCAAACTTCTCACAGTTGGCCTTAAATTCTTTGATACTTTTGGCTGAAAGAGACGGCGCCACCCACTGACGTTGATTTTTCGTAAACAAAGCAAACGCTGTTGCTCCTATTTCCGATGCATTCACAGGTGCATTTTCCACACCTCCCGATGCACTTACATGTGCTCCGATATATTTCATACTGTAATAAATTTTTCATTTAAAGGAACTCCATGTTGCTGCAATCATTTCCCGATAGCTATCGGGCACCCCTGGGCGTTGAGAAGCAACATGATCGTTTCATACTATATTTTAGATCAATTTTTGATGAACAAAAGTAATATTTCGATCCCCGGAATGCAAATATTATCGCCTCACAATTTAATCCAACCGTGTTTTTTAGTTTATTTATGCATAGGCTATTACACCTTTTTGAATACCACAACATTATTACATCTTACTATACGTCAAAGAATAGTACCTTTTCAATTTCATTTGAAAAGAACATACCAGAAAAACGAACAAAAAGCTTGGCTTTTTCATATTTTTCGTATCTTTGTACACTATTTTCTTATATCATATGGAAAAAATAGACAACCTAGATCGCAAAATATTAGAAATCATCACGCAAAATGCACGGACTCCATTCAAGGATGTAGCCGAAGAATGTGATGTTTCGCGCGCAGCCATCCACCAACGTGTGCAAAGGCTGATAGATATGAAAGTAATAACCGGTTCCGGATATTATGTTGATCCCCGAGCACTTGGTTATAGCATGTGTACCTATATCGGAATTACCCTCGAAAAAGGTTCCATGTACAAAGAGGTGGTGCCAAAATTAGAGACAATTCCTGAAATTGTAGAATGCACTTACACCCTTGGACCGTACTCGCTTCTCATAAAAATGTATGCAAAAAACCCCGAACATCTTCTTGAATTGCTCAACGGACGCATTCAGGAAATTGACGGCATTGTTGCTACCGAAACTCTCACGGTGCTGGATCAGCGTATACTGCGCCAGATTCCGATATTGAAGGACGAATAATGCTTATAAATTGCAATTTATCATCCCCGAAAAAAGCTATCTTTTTTTTCGGGGATTTTTTTGTGGCAACTTATCGAGTGAAGCCCTGAATGCACGTCCAACCGAAAGTTTTTCTCCATTAATAACGACTTCACTTCCCGAATAGGCCTGAATTTTATCAATTGCCACCAGATAAGATCGATGAATCCGTATAAAATTTCCTGTCGGCAATTCCGATTCCAAAGCAGACAGACTTCCGTAAGCGATTAGCTTTTTCTCTGTAGTAACAACTTTATAATAGTTGCTCAGACTATGAAAATATAGAACATCCTTTTGTTTTATCCGAAACATCTTCCCTTCTGATTTGATCGCCAAGTACAACTCCTCTTCCTGCATACTGACGCCCCTATTTTCGCCCGCAATCAGCGCCAATGCTTTGTCAACCGCTTTCTCAAAGCGTTCAAAAGAGAACGGCTTGAGCAAATAATCCACAGCGTTCACCTCATAACCCTGCAAAGCAAATTCATCATAAGCCGTGCAAAAAATGACCTTTGTCTTTCCCACCAGCTTACCCGCCCACTCCATACCAGTCAGTCCCGGCATCTGAATATCCAGAAAAACGAGTTCAACATGCTCATTCTGTAGAACCATAATCGCATTCTGAACATCAAGACACCGCGCAACAACCTCCAGTTGAGGAAGCCTGCTGATATACATTTCCAACACATCAAGCGCCAACTCCTCATCATCCACCAATAAGCAACGAACGGGTTTCATAATCTAAAAAATTAATAATCAACGTAGAAGAATATTGCGTCTCAGTATTGTGTATATCGAGTGAATAACGTCCGTAATAAATAATATCCAACCTTTGACGTACATTTTCGATGCCAATACCGGAACAAAGATTATTTTTTCTCCCAATATCCGGATCAAAACTATTATTTACCTTCAAAAACAATTTCTTCGGATTCACCTCCAGTTTAATACTGATCCAGGCACCCTCCGCATTGTGAATAGTAGAGTGCTTAAAGGCATTTTCAACAAAAGGGAGCAGTAACAACGGAGGAATTCTGCAGGAGGAAGTATCGCCGACAATTTCAAAATCGACAGAAAATCGTTTATCATATCTTAGTTTCTCCAAATCAATATAATTGTGCAAATACGCGAGTTCTTTTTCCACGGGAACCATTTCGGCTCTTGATTCCTGAAGCACATAACGCATTAAATCCGACAATTTCAGAATCATTTCCGGAGTGCGATCCGATTTCTTCAGCGCCATAGCATATAAATCGTTCAACACATTAAAGAAAAAATGAGGCTGAATCTGACTTCTGAGAAATTGCAGTTCAGCCATGGTTTTCTCTTGAGATAATAACAAAATACGGTTCTCCTTTTCCAGTGAAAATTTGTAGAGTTTAATAGCAACCGGAATAATCATCACGCTCGTGGTATTGATGATATGACTTAGAATTTCGGTTGGATCGAACAGCCCGACATGCATATCAGAAACTCCAAGCAATGGAATAACAGAAAAATAAACCAACGTACGCTGCAAAAGTCCTCCTCCTACCATCGTCAAAAGACTTGCTACGCCAGTTTTCAAATATTCGCCTCTGAAAAGCAGCCTTGGAATAATATAGTAAAGCGTAAAATAGGTCATCCCCAACTTAATGGGTAAGAACACCAGCTCATTGTAGAAACACACCCAATAGTTGCGATAGCGCGTTCCCCACAAAAGGGTAAAAAAGGTCACCACACCTATCCAATAGGCAATGTGGAAGAACAGTCGTTTTTTATCGTCAAAGATATTTATTGTCATTATCTGGCTAAATCAAGGATTACAAATCAAACACAGAGGCAAAAATAGTTGATTTTTCATTCCGTTTATTTTGCGACCGACTAATACCACCCATTTTTATGCCAATGTAGCTGAATTTTATTCATTCGCATAAATTTAACGGCATTTGCATAAATAATTTTATATAAATAACACAAATTATTTCCTTTGAATCCGCAATAACATAAGACATAGAGAAAAAATACAATATATACACCTTTATTCATCTACCATACAACAATATAAAACAATTGAATTATACAATATCTAAAGAAAAGACAGGAGTCGTCAGCTGACTTCCTCTTCTTGTTATTTATTTTATTAACCATTAAATTATTCAAAAGCATGAGAAAAACCCAATTGATGCTAACAATGTTTTTACTTTTATTGTTCGGCATTAACGCGACCGCTCAAAACAAAACTACTCTACAGGGCATGGTAGTTGATCAAAACAATCAACCCGTGATTGGGGCATCAATCCGTGAAAAAGGTACAACAAACGGCACCATTACAGATGTGGATGGAAAGTTCATTTTACAAGTTAGCACATCCAAACCGACAGTCAAGATAAGCTATATTGGATATGACAATATAGAAATGACCGTTACAAATTCTTCTCAACTAAAAAGAATTGTACTTCAGGAATCGTCTGTTGCCCTGAATGAAGTAGTAGCAATCGGATATGGGCAAGTAAAAAAGAATGACATGACCGGATCCGTTGGCGTGTTGGGCGAAAACAATCTTAACAAGAGTACAAGCACTTCGCCTCAACAACTGATTGTCGGCAAAATGGCAGGTGTAAACGTAACCACTGCCGGTGGAGCTCCTACCGATGGGGCTACCATACGCATTCGTGGAGGTTCTTCTCTTACAGCCAGTAATGATCCATTAATTGTGGTTGACGGTCTTCCTCTAGACAATCGGGCTATTGACGGATTGGGAAATATTCTCAGTTCAATCAACCCGAATGAAATCGAAACGTTTACCGTGTTAAAGGATGCATCTGCTACCGCCATTTACGGCTCCAGAGCTTCGAACGGTGTTATAATGATTACCACTAAGAAAGGAGCTAAAGGCAAAATAAAAATCGATTATGATGCAAAACTATCAATCGGCACAGTTACAAAAACACTGGATTTACTAAACGGCGATGAATTTCGGAATATCGTCAAACAAGAAGCATCTGATGTCGCCAGTTACTTAGGTCAGGCAAATACCAACTGGCAGGATTTAATTTACCATACTGCGGTGGGACATGACCACAACATCGGCATATCGGGCACAATTAAAAATATGCCTATCAGAGCGTCGCTGGGTTATACTGACCAAAATGGCATTCTGAAAACTTCAGAGATGCAACGCTATTCCGGCACGTTACGCATCAATCCGAGTTTTTTTAATCACCATCTCAATGCTGAACTCGGTTTGAAAGCAACTTATGCGGACAACCGCTTTGCCGATCAGGGTGCTTGCGCTAATGCTGTACGATTCGACCCCACCCAACCTGCCACCTCTTCCGATTCTCAATATCAAAAATACGGAGGTTATTATACATGGATGCTCAATGGAGTACGCAATGTAAATGCAACCCGCAATCCGCTGGCACAACTGGAACAAAGAAGCGATAAGGCAAACGTCAAACGTTTGATCGGTGACTTCAAGCTCGACTACAAATTCCACTTTCTGCCTGATCTGAAAGCGACTCTGACAACCGGTATAGATTACACCAATAGTGATGGTAAAATTCGTATCGACCCGTCAGCATCCTGGGTAGAACTGGCTACCGCTCCCGATGCTCAGCTAAAAAGAGACTATACACAGGACACCAAAAACGAGATGATCAACTTTGTATTCAACTACAAAAAAGATATCAAGCCAATCAAAAGTACACTGGAAGCCATGGCCAGAACCGAAGAACAACACGTATGGAGAAAAGCCAGCGGACATGATATTCGGGTAAATGGAACCACCCTCGACGACGGCAGCGAAACAGAATACTTCCTTGTTTCTTATTTCGGTCGTTTTAACTACACGTATAACAACAAATATTTACTCACGGCGTCCATTCGTCGTGACGGCTCTTCCCGTTTCTCTCCCGACACACGTTGGGGCTTATTTCCTTCAGCTGCTTTGGCCTGGAGAATCAGCGAAGAACCATTCTTAAAAGATTCAAAAGCCATCAGCAACCTGAAACTACGACTAAGCTATGGGGTGACCGGTCAGCAGGACTTAACAAGCAACGATTATCCATATATGGGCACCTATCGCTTAAGTGACAACTATGCCCGTTATCAGATTGGTAACAAATTCATCAACACACTACGACCCGAAGGATACGATCAGAATATAAAATGGGAGCAAACCACCACCTATAATGCAGGCCTTGATTTCGGCTTTCTCAAAGGCAGATTAAACGGTAGTATTGATGCCTATTACAGAAAAACAAACGATTTACTGAATACGATCCCCACTCCGGCCGGAAGTAATTTCACCGACCGTTTACTTACCAACATCGGAAAAATGGAAAACAAGGGACTTGAATTCTCTCTTAATGGTATCGCTATCGACACAAAAAAACTCTATTGGGAAGTTGGGTTCAATGTAACTTACAACCAGAATAAAATCACCAAACTGACCAGTTATGACGACCCGACCTTCCCGGGCATCAATGTAGGAGGAATCTCCGGTGGCGGCGGAAGTAACACTGTACAGGTTAACGCAGTGGGTCATGCGTTGAATACATTTTACCTTTTCAAGCAAAAGTACGATTCGAACGGTAAGCCAATTGAAGGCAGCTACGTAGACAAAAACAACGACGGACAAATTACCGATGCCGATAAATTTTACATGAAACATGCTGCTCCGGACGTATTCATGGGTTATTCTTCAAGTCTAAAATACAAAAACTTTGATTTCAGCTTTTCAGGCCGCATCAGTCTGGGCAATTATGTTTACGACGACATCAATTCAAATGGAGCGCGTTATCAAAACTTAGGCAACAACAGTTTTCTGATGAATCTGCCACGAGACATCCTGAACACAAATTTCCATAATGCCCAATACTGGTCGGACTATTACCTCAAGAATGCCTCATTCGTGAAATTAGACAATCTAACACTTGGGTACACATGTAATAATCTTTTGAAAATTTCCAACAGCACCAATCTTAATCTGAGAATATATGCATCTATCCAGAATGTATTTACGATAACCAGTTATAAAGGCATTGACCCAGAGGTAAGCAGTGGAATTGACAATGCTATTTATCCACGCCCAAGGACCTACGTACTTGGTATCAGTGCACGATTCTAAACTTAAAATTCTATTTACAATGAAAGCAAAAAACATAATTACAAACATATTGTTCTTATCGTGCATCTGGGCATTCAGCTCATGTGCAAACGACTTAAACACACTACCACTAGACAAAAACATACTCACGGCCAACAATGTTTTAACAAGCGACTCGGCCTATTTGCAACTATTGGCAAAATGCTATTCAGGCTTAGCCGTCGGTGGACAAACAGCCAACGATGGTGCACCGGACATTTCTTCTGTTGGAGGAGGTTATTCTTCCTATTTCAGACAATACTGGAACGCACAGGAAGTTACAACCGACGAAGCCATTTGTGCATGGAATGACGGATCACTTCCTAGTTATCATTCTCATTCATGGACAGCTTCCGGCGACTACCAATCGGCGCTTTATTACCGGATCAATCTGGAAATTACCTATTGCAACAATCTGATAAGGGTTACCAAAGGAATCGACAAATACAAAGCATACAATAACGAAGCACGTTTTCTGAGAGCCATGAGTTATTGGCACCTATTGGACTTGTTTGGAACCGGACCATTTACTACTGAAAATGATAAAATCGGCTTCTTCTTTCCCAAACAAGCCTCCAGTCAGGAGTTGTTCGATTACATTGAATCGGAATTAAAAGCAATTGAAAACGACATGGCGGCACCAAGGACCAATGAATACGGGCGTGCCGACAGAGCGGCGGCATGGATGGTATTAGCAAAATTGTATCTTAATGCTAAAATCTACACAGGGACTGAGCGATATACCGACTGCCTTACTTATTGCAACAAAATAATCGGAGCAGGATATACACTTGAACCGAAGTATGCAAATCTTTTCCTCGCCGACAATAACTTGCGGGCAAACGAAATTATTTTTCCAATCTGCTTTGATGGTCGCAACACTCAAACATGGGGAGGATGTACATTTCTAATTTGCGCCGCCATTGGAGGAAATATGAAACCGATAGATTATGGCGTCAGTGGAGGATGGAGCGGCAACAGAACAACTTCTGCGTTTGTCAATAAGTTTGCCGATATCAGCGGCAATACAGACAAACGGGCGATGTTCTTCATCGATGGGCAATCTCTCGAAATCAACAATGTCTTTACCTTTACGCAGGGATATGCTTTATGTAAATTCAAGAATCTGACATCGACCGGAGCTGTTGGCTCGAGCACAACCTTTCCCGACACCGATGTTCCTCTTCTCCGGTTTGCTGATGCGTACCTGATGTATGCGGAAGCTGTTCTCCGAGGTGGTAGTGGAGGGACAAGAGCCAACGCCCTGAGTTATGTCAACCTGATTCGCGAAAGGGCATATAGTGCTCCTGCCGGTGACCCGACTGCCGACATCTCTGATTCGCAACTTACTCTCGACTTTATTCTGGACGAATGCGCCCGTGAATTTTACTGGGAAGGTCATCGCAGAACCGACCTGATTCGTTATGGCAAATTCACAGGAGGCAGCTACATCTGGCCATGGAAAGGCGGAGTTAAAGAGGGGAAAAGCACTGATGCAAAATACAACATTTTTCCTATACCGTCAGCGGATATAAATGCCAACCCTAACCTGAAACAAAATCCGGGTTATTAAAAGGCAGTTTAAGATTGTGGTTTAACTCTGATTATTTTCTAACAACAAATTGTATTTTTAATAGGTATTGAGTTGAAAACAGGATGCCCGCGTTAATACGGGCATCCTCAAATTTCTCAAATTTTTGAACTAACCATTTTCAATCTAAATCAAAAGACACTTTTCTTGTCTGACAGAATTAAGAAAAGATGTATTGTTAACACCCGGAAGGCTGATAAAAGTGATTTTGTCAGTCTTTGCCGGGTTTAAAACTTCAACAAAAAAGAATTCTGAATTCTCTAAAAGACAGCATATTCTTTCTGTTCACATAAACAAATATTGGTTTGACATAATAAATTTTGAACAGGATTCGAGATTATCTTTCTTTGAACAGGATTTCAAAAAAGACCTGATTCAGAACCAATCACCATGCGAAAATTTGTCTTCATTTTATTCATCATCACACTTCCGGCATGGAGCGTAACTTTGCCTTTACGGAAACAATTCACCATAGTTCGCACTCTGACGACTCCCAAAATTGATGCTTTGCCCACCGACAAAACATGGGAACAGGCAATCCCCGTCACCGATTTCATCCAACAAAGTCCGATCAACGGAGGAACACCTTCTCAGAAAACGGAAGTTAAAATGCTCTACGATGACCGTGCAATCTATGTTCTGGCTCTTCTTTATGACACCAAACCGGACTCTATCTTTTCCGAACTGGGAGACCGCGACTCTGGAGACGAAGCCAATGCCGATCTTTTTTCCATAGAAATAAACCCTTACAACAACGGATTGAATGCTATGGAATTCATGGTATCGGCAGCCGGAGTGCAAATGGACTCGAAAAATGAGGTCTCTCAAATGCATAAAACATGGGACGCAGTTTGGAAAAGTGCCGTACAGAAGACAAAAGACGGTTGGATCGCCGAAATGGAAATCCCCTTTTCAGCCATCCGTTTTCCAAAAAAAGAGATTCAATTGTGGGAGATTAACTTCTTCAGGCTGATCAAACGAAACGGAGAAATCATCACCTGGAATTTCGTGGATAAAAACAAAAACGGATGGCTCAACCAGGCAGGAGAAATGCACGGTATCGAACATATCAAGCCGCCTCTGCGATTATCGCTCATGCCTTATCTAACGACTTACTACGACAACAAGTTTTCTTTCAAAGGTGGAATGGATCTGAAATACGGTCTCAACGAAAGTTTCACCCTTGACATGATGCTCATTCCCGATTTCGGCCAGACGCGTGGCGACGACGGGGTGCTAAACCTCACGTCCGTTGAAACAAAATACGATGAAAAAAGGCAGTTCTTTACCGAAGGAACCGAACTCTTCAGCAAGGGCGACCTTTTTTACTCACGCCGCATTGGCGGACAACCCCGGCTATATGAAAATGTCGCATCGCAACTGGCTCCGCACGAAACCATCCTTAAAAATCCGGGAGAAACCAGTCTCTATAATGCCACCAAAATATCGGGTTACACCTCCTCTGGATGGGGTATCGGAATTCTGAATGCCATTACGCAACCACAAAATGCCGTGATAAAAGATACGCTAACCGACACCACCCGAAGGTATACAACTCAGGATGTAAGCAATTACAACCTGCTTGTTATCGACAAAAATCTGGGCAAAGAATCTTATGTAAGCTGGGTGAATACCAACGTAACTATTTCTGGGGAACACCACATGGCAAACGTGTCTGGTCTCGATTTCAAATATAAATTTCTTAAATACCTGATTTCTGGCGATGCTTTCTTTAGCTATATTCACGACAAAACAGATAACGGATTTTCAAATCAAACCGGACATCGGTTGAACCTGAATTTTGCAAAAACAAAAGGGGAATTCCGCTACGAACTGGATAATTCGTTGCTCAGCCACTCGTACGACCCCCGCGATTTCGGCTACCTCGAAAACAACAATCTGATTTCGAACAACCTGAAACTGCAATATTTCCACTTCACTCCCACCCTCCATTTCAACGAAATATCCGGCGAGATGGACTTTACGTACGAAAGCCTCTACCAGCCACTATTATACAGCCGGTTTGAGTTGGCTGCCAACCTCAAACTTCTATTCAAAACGTTGAATTATATCAAATTTTATCTCAGTGCAACACCCATCCCGAAATACGACTATTTCGAACCGAGAGTGGAAGGATGGAAATACAAAGAACCGACGGCCGGTTACGGTGCTATCGAATACCAAACCGACACGCGCAAACAACTGGCATTAATGGCTAGAATCGGATATTGGCAGGCATCCCGATTCGGTAAAAAAGCGCTTTACCTGACATGGCAACCCCACTACAGGGTAAACGACAAGCTCTCATTCGACTTCATGGCTAACTGGTATTTCCTTCTCAACGCCATCGGATTCGTCGACAAGAACACGCCCAACGATTCCATTTATTTTGGTCGACGCAACATGACTGCCGTTGAGAATATTGGAACTATCAAATTCTCACTATCAAACAGAAATTCACTCAACTTACGTTTCCGGCACTACTGGTCGAACGTTAAATATGGTGGTTATTATCTTCTGCAACGTAGTGGAGACATGCAGGATATTACTTTAGGACGTAATTACAATATCAATTACAACCTTTTCAATGCCGATGTTTCGTACGTCTGGCAATTTCTGCCTGGCAGCGAACTTTCGTTAGTGTGGAAAAATTACTTTTCCACGGCAGATCAAAATATCAATCGCAGTTATTTGAGCAACCTGACAAATGTTTTTTCTTCTTCCCAACTCAAGAGCATCTCTCTAAAGATCATTTATTACATAGATTATCAAACCATTAAAAGCAAATTAAAAAAAACATGAAAACGTTTGCGCTAACATTATAAACAACAATTCTCTTTCCGAATCTCAGAATCCGTGTATTATTAATATTTTTACTGACAGAAAGTTACCTCTCTCAAAGAAAGTATAAATGAAGGAATCTAAGAACCGGCAATGAGAAAGTACACCAACTTAAAAGTTATGTTACATTTCTAAACTACCAACTAACACAATGAAAGCCAACCTTATCATTTCTATTTGCCTTCTTTTCTGCTGTATTATAACAACGACTGCACAAAAGTCATTTACGGAAGAACAAAAATATTTAAGGCTAAATGCAGCACAACCCACCGACTACATTATCCAAAAATTTTCCAATTACGATCTGGTATTGTTGGGTGAAAATCATGCCATAAAAGAAAATCTCGATTTTGTTGCCGAACTGATACCACACTTATACAAAGCCGGAGTTTATAATCTCTGCATGGAATTTGGTGCAGCTGAGATGCAGTCGAGACTCGACTCTCTCATCAATGCTCCCCGTTACGACGAACAGATTGCCCGTGAGATGATCTATTTCTACAATGTAGGGTGGGCTTATAAAGAGTATGCCGACATCTATAAAGCGGCGTGGACTTTCAACAAACAGTTACCATCCAACGCCCGTAAATTCAGAATCGTCAATCTCAGTTATCAATACGACTGGAGTAAGTACAGTTCCGATCAGACTCCCGAAACCATGCAAAAAGTCTTCCACAAAGGAGTTCCCGATAAATTCAGAGCCGAAAGAATTGAAAGCGAGATAATCAGCAAGCACGAAAAAGCACTTATATTTGTAGGTAGTGTCCACGCATTCACCAAATTCAAAATGGGCGTACCATACTCTACTACAGTTTTATCCATGAATAGCGACGACTTCCGGTATAAACATGACTTCATTTACTATGACGATGGATTCCTGGGCAATCGGTTACTACGAAAATATCCTGACAAAACCTTTAATATTCTGCTCCACTGCGCACTGTTCAGCATCCCGGGAGAAAAGACATCGGATGTTTCTCCGGCCAACGGCCAAATAGAGCAAATAATGAAATTAATGAATTACAAACCTATGGGATTCGATCTGGGCAACTCACCTATTGGAAAGCTTCATGATTCAAGCACCTACAGTCAGGGCTACACCAACTTCACCATCGGGCAGATGTTTGACGGCTACATTTTTCTGAAACCGTTCGATCAGATGACCGGTTGTACGGTAGATTCTCTTTTTTTCAACAACAGGAAATGGGAAGATGTACAGATACAGATTCCGGATCCGAACTGGTTTGCCCCTAAAAGCATGCAGGAGTTCAAAGACAAGATCAAACGGTATGTCATCATGCGGCAACGTTACAAAGACGTAATTGATCCGACCATGCCCAAAACAAACTCAGGCAGATTAATACGGCTAAGCAATTTTGCATCCCGCTACGTGCAGCCCCGCAATATCGACGTTTGGCTACCTGAAGATTACGACGAATCGAAACGCTATTCAGTTCTCTACATGCACGATGGGCAAATGCTTTTCGACTCCACCATCACATGGAATCATCAGGCATGGGAAGCTGATAAGTGCCTCAAAATATTGATGGAAAGAAAACAGGTTAAAGAATGTATCATCGTAGGCATTTGGAATAACGGCAAATTGCGACATAGTGAATATCTGCCGGGAAAAGCAATTCAATACCTGCCCACTGCCGTTAAAGATTCTCTTTTGAATGAAACTTTGTCGGGAAAACCACAAGCAGATAATTACCTGCGCTTTATTGTTGAAGAACTGAAGCCCTTTATCGACAGCACTTTCGCCACACGACCCGGTCAGCAAGATACCTATATCGCAGGTTCCAGCATGGGTGGATTGATTTCAATGTACGCGATGTGCGAATATCCGCAGGTTTTTGGTGGAGCCGCCTGCATGTCGACTCACTGGATAGGGGATTTCAATGTAAAAAACGAAGCGTTCCCCAGAGCCTTTGCCCAATATATGCAAAACCATCTGCCTTCGCCAAAGAATCACAAATTCTATTTTGACTGCGGCACAATGGGATTGGACAGCCACTATCCGGTGCACCAGAAGAAGGCCGATAACATTATGAAACAAAAAGGATACGACAACAGCAACTGGATTACCCGGAAATTCGACGGAGCCGACCACTCTGAAATATCGTGGAGCAAACGCCTCGACATTCCGCTCCTGTTCTTACTCAAAAAATAAACTAACCGATTTAATATTACTTCAAATGAAAAAATCAATTATTCTATTACTCACATTTATTTCTCTCAGCCTCAGCGCACAAATTGAACGCGTCGAACCTGCCTTTTGGTGGGTTGGAATGAAAAATCCAAAACTACAGCTGCTGATTCACGGGAAAGATATTTCCAAAAATCAGGTTTCGATCAGTTATCCCGGAGTTAAAATCGTCAAAGTAAACAAGGTTGAAAACCCGAATTACCTTTTTGTTGATCTGACCATCGACTCTAAAATAGCCAAAGCCGGCAAATTCAATATTAGTTTGAAACAAAACGGAAGAACCGAAGCGACTTACTCCTATGAATTGAAGAACCGAAAAGCAGGCTCGGCAAACCGACAGGGCTTCACCTCTTCCGATGTAGTCTACCTGCTGATGCCCGACCGTTTTGCCAATGGAGATCCTACTAACGACAATGTGGCTTCTCAACCAGAAAAAGCCAACCGCACCATCGACTACGGTCGCCATGGCGGAGACATTAAAGGCATTGAGGATCATCTCGACTATATCAAACAACTGGGCGCCACTGCCATCTGGAGCACTCCATTGCTTGAAAACAATTATACCCAATACACCTATCACGGTTATGCCATCAGCGACTTTTTCAAAATTGACCCGCGTTACGGAAGCAACGACGATTTTGCCAAGCTGGTAGCCGCAGGGCATCAAAAAGGTCTGAAAACCATTATGGATATGGTCTCTAACCATGGTGGAATCGGAGCCTGGTGGATGAAAGACCTGCCGATGACAGACTGGATTCACCAGTGGCCTACATTTACCCGAAGCAATCACAAAGCCATCACCACCAAAGACATACACACCGCACAATGCGATCTAAAATTGGATCAGGAAGGTTGGTTCGACACCACCATGCCCGACATGAACCAAAACAATCCTTATTTCTGGACCTATTATATTCAAAATAATATCTGGTGGATCGAATTTGCCGATTTGGACGGTATTCGCATGGATACGTATCCTTACAACGATCGCAACGCCATGGCAAAATGGGCAAAAGCTATTCTCGAAGAATACCCTCATTTCAACCTTGTGGGCGAAACATGGCAACACAGTTCGGAAGACATTGCTTTTTGGCAAAAAGATGCTGTCAACTCGCTACATTACAATTCTTATTTGCCTACTCCAATGGATTTTGTGATGAATGATGCTCTTTCAACCTGTTTCAACGAACAAGGCAATGGATGGAACGAGCAGGGAATGAATAAATTGTACAATACTATTGCAAAAGATTACCTTTTTGCCAACCCGAATAACCTCTTCATTTTTGCTGAGAATCACGACACACAACGCTACAACAACACCCTGAAAGGCGATCTTGATAAATATAAGATGGCAATGTCTTTTTTAATGACAACAAGAGGCATACCCCAAATATATTATGGTACAGAAATAGGAATGACCGGCGACAAAAATAAAGGCGACGGCGATATCCGTCGTGATTTTCCCGGAGGATGGGCAGGTGACAGCATCAATGCGTTTATGCCGCAAAGAAGAACCCAATTCCAGAAAAGCTACTATGATTTCACATCAAAGCTGCTCAACTGGCGCAAAAGCAAGGAGGTCATTCATACCGGAAAACTGTTGCATTATGTTCCGGAGAACGATATTTATGTCTATTTCCGCTATAACGACAAAGAAACCATCATGATTATTCTCAACAACAACGACAACGAACAAAACCTGAAAACAGACCGGTTTGTTGAAGGGATTAAAAACTACAAAGAAGGCACCGACGTGATTACCGGAACAAAATATTTGTTAGCAAACACAATTACCCTTCCCAAAAAGTCAGCTTTAATATTGGAGCTGAAATAAAACACGAGCACCTACACGTAGAGAAACGCAGCAAACGGTAATGCTTGCTGCGTTTCTCACATTAGAACATCTGCCATCCGTTCTTTAGGGTTGTCTGCAAAATTTCATGTAACTTTGCAAAGCGAATTGAAAATCTATTCCACACCTACTTTCATTTCTGTTGATTAGCTATGTTGATGATGAATAAAAAACTCTTATTTTCACTCTTATTTTGCTGCGTTACAACCGGACTCCTGCTTGCGAACAAATCCGAATTTACGAAAGCGGCTCACTATTTCAATCATGGAGAATATTCCGAATTGAAACACTTTTCTGATTCTATACGACGCGCAAACCCGACTAACGAAGACGCTTATAAAATTGATTCTTTGTGCGAAATTGCCTCTCGCATACAACTGGACTTCAGCTTATCGGAGCCAAAAGCCGAAGCGCAGATCAGAACTAAAATCGGCAATTTCACCCTGAGCGACAAGAAACTTTGGGAGGAAAACAATTGGTTGGAATGCAAAATCATAGATGGACAGAAGCGTTACTTCAACCGTGCTGTCAGCAATCTGAAATTACGACTTAACCAATACAACGACAGCATAAATCACCGACCCGCACCTATTGATTCGCTTACAGCATTCAGACTAAGACACACAGCTCATGCCATAACACAAACCACACAACCGGGAGCCCTTTCATCTCCGGTTCATTACACACTTACATACACCGTCTCTGTCAAGCCTGACGTTGTTCCTGCCGGGGAAACAATACGTTGCTGGCTCCCTTTTCCCAAAGAAAACCGAACCCGTCAAAGCAATGTACTGTTGCTCGAAGCTTCGAAAAAAGATTACAAAATAGCACCCGATTCGTGCGGCCATCGGTCCATTTATATGGAAAAGAAAGCAGTCGCCAATAAACCCACTGAATTTAAGATCAAAGTATCTTACACCGGGTCCGCCCAATATTTTGACTTAAACAAAACCCGAATTGCTCCCTACAAAAAGAAATCGGAGTTATACAAAAAATACACTGCACAAGAAGGAAGACATATTCTTTTCACCTCTCACATCAAATCACTGGCCGAAAAGATTGTAGGCAAAGAGAAACGCCCCGAAAAGATTGTACAGAAATTGTATGAATGGATTGACGGACACATTATTTGGTCCGGTGCACTGGAATATTCTACCATGGACAACATTCCCGAGTATGTGCTCCAACATCGCCGCGGTGATTGTGGCATGCAAACGCTCTTATTCATGACAATGGCTCGCTACAAAGGAATTCCTGTGAAATGGCAAAGCGGATGGATGCTGCATCCCAACGAAGTAAATCTGCATGATTGGTGTGAAGTCTATTACGAAGGAGTCGGATGGGTTCCTCTCGATATGTCATTTGGATTACAACCCAGTCACAATCACGCTGTGCGTTACTTCTATATGAACGGCATGGATGCATACAGATTGATTGTCAACGATGAGATTAGTGCACCTTTCAATCCAGAGAAGAAATTCATGAGGAGCGAGCCTGTTGATTTCCAACGAGGTGAGGTAGAGTGGAAAGGTGGAAATCTTTATTTCGACAAGTGGGACTATCACATGGACGTCGATTACCAATAACAGAAAAAGCCGGAGCATAAAATTCATGAACTCCGGCTTATTTTTTATATCATATCAGAACCGCTATGGTTTTTTCAGTTTTTTATCCTCCTGAACAGTAGCAAATATTGAGAATACGGTAAAAATTGCAACAGCAGAAGCAGCCCCGACTATTAAATTCAACCTATCTTCCGGCTTATCCAATGGAAGAACATAAAAGATAATCAACGCACAGATGCCTAAGATGCCAAATGCCAGTGCGATCTTCGATATAATTTTCCCTTTGACCGTTTTCATTTTCTCTGATTTTAGGTGTTAGTAAATTGCTCTTTCCATATCGGCTAAAGCCTATCTCATCAGCAAAGCATAAAGCTTGTATATCTTACAATATGCCATTAACGGACATTCTTGTTTATCAATCAGAACACTACAAATATAAAGTGAAAAAATGCATTTGATTCAACTGTGCAAGAAAATTCAGCATAACTTTTCAACAATGCAAATCTGCACAAAAAAAGCGACAAATCCACATGCACAGAATTTGTCGCTTAAGTATATTTGTTTGTAAATTACCTACCGGGAATTGGCTTCTTTGGTCCAATAGGCTGTTTTTCCCAGTCCCATCCATGACGAACCGATAAATCCTCTGATTTTCAATTTAGAAGCGCTCTCGAATTTCATAAAACAGTTATACGTTTTCCCATTTGCCGGATTATAGATCGACCCTTCGCTCCATTCGTCCTTCGATGCATTATAAACAAAGTTCTTCAACATCTGAAGACCCAAAATTGGCTTGGTTTGCAACTGCTTATCCGGATTTTTAGCATCCAGCTTCTGCTTTCCGTTATCTGTCGGAACTTTCAGCCAAACTATCTGACCGTAATATTTTCCGTTAGCTGCCTTGAAAATCTGCACCTGCGATTTTTCCTTGCCTGTTTCGTCATCGTACGTAAGGTAATACCCAACAATCCGATCTGCTTTCGATTGAGCCAACATTGAAGAAGAAAGAGACAGAAACAAGACAAACGCTGTAATATATAATTTACTCATATTCAATATTTTATTTGTTTCGATACAAAGATACAATTATTCATGAATCATCGGCATAACCAGCAACATCAGTGACAAGCCGATCAGAATCGCCACGGTTGTCCAGCCAATGGCATTTACCACCGGCTTATTGGTATGCTCACCCATAATTTTTTTCTTATTTACCAGCAAAATCATGCAGATAAGAACAACAGGCAATAGTATCGCATTGATTACCTGCGACCAAAGAGAAATGCCGATCAGCGGAGCATTCGGCCATAATATAATACCCGCTGCCAGAATAAGAATTACTGTGTAGAGAGTATAAAACTCCTGCGCTTCGTTCCATTTCTTATCGATACCTGCCTCAAAACCAAAAGCCTCGCAAACATAAAATGCGGTAGCAAGCGGAAGAATGGTCGCCGAAAAGATGGATGCAATAAACAGTCCGAAAGCAAACAATTGAGAAGCAAATTCGCCTGCCAGAGGTTTCAAAGCCATAGCTGCATCTTTTGCCTCGTTAATCACCACATTGTTGACATGCAGCGTAGATGCGCAGGCCACAATAATAAAGAAAGCCACCACCACCGTTGCAATACAACCGATAACGATATCGGCAAGCACGTATTTATACTGCGTAATTTTCAGCCCTTTTTCGATTACGGTAGATTGCATATAAAACTGCATCCAGGGAGCAATAGTAGTACCAACGATACCCAGCACCATTGTCAGGGTCTGATTATCGGCTTTAATATCGGGATGAGCGATGGCATGACCGATGGTTCCCCAATGCGGATGACCCAGAACGGCCGAAACCACATAGGTTAAGAGAGAGACACTAAAGATCAGGAAAATCCGTTCGGCAATGGTGTAAGTACCTTTCACCACCAGTATCCAGACTATAGCCGCCACCAGCGGTACCGAAATATATTTACTTACACCAAACACTTCGAGACTACCTGCCACACCAGCAAATTCGGTGGTAGTATTACCAATATCCGCCAGTAGTAATCCCATAAAAATAAAGAAGGTAATTTTCACACCGGCATTTTCGCGAATCAGCGTAGCCAGTCCTTTGCCGGTAACAATTCCCATGCGGGCATTCATCTCCTGAATAACCACCAGGACGATGAAGGATGGAATCAGCGTCCACAGCAGATTATAACCATACACAGCGCCGGCAACCGAATAAGTGGTAATGCCACCCGCATCGTTATCGACACTGCCGGTAATCAATCCCGGCCCGAGGACCGCAAGAAAGAGTCCTATCTTTTTGTATAAATTCTGATTATATTTTTTGAAAACCATGAGTCTAATTTGAAAAATGTGGAAATTTGTGAATTTGAAAATAATCTGATGAATCAATATGCTACTGCGAAAGTCTCAATTAGGCAAATTTCATTGTCAAATTGGCATATTGTCAAATTTTAGCTTCGCTGATCGTTGATTCAAATTGCTGATTAAGTTGTTCGCCGTTTTCCGAGCAAGTCGTCGATAATATCATCGACCACCACCATTCCTTCCAGTTCGTTATTATCGTTGGTAACAGGAACGGCCAGTAGGTTATACTTCGACACCAGCTCCGAAAGAGAATCGAGCTTGTCGTAGTCGTTGACGCAATTCAGATTATCATCCATCACATCTTCCAGCCGCGTTGTCGGATCGGAAATGAGCAGATCACGCATGGTAATCGTCCCCACCAGTTCGTTCTTCTTATCCAACACAAAGAGGCCATAAAGCGACTCCATATCAGGCTCTTCTTTACGAATAAAATCGAGCACTTCGGCTATAGTTTGATCTTCGGTGAAGGTGAGAACATCTGTAGTCATAATACTACCCACAGTACTATCAGGATATTCGAGCAAATCACGAACCTCTTCCGATGCTTCAGGCTCCATCTCATGCAGCAACTGTTCGGCTTTTTCGTCTTCCAGATAATCCATCAGGTCGGCAGCTTCGTTGGCCGGCATCTTTTCGAGTACGTCGGCAGCTTTTTCGACCGGAAGGCTTTCGATGATATGAATCTGTTCTTTCACCTCAAGTTCTTCCAATACATCGGCAGCCTGTTCTTCGTCCAAAGACGAGAAAAGAGTAGTTTTGGAGGAACGGCTCAAATCCTCAATAATATCGGCAAGGTCGGAAGGGTGAAGCGTATTGAGCTTGGAACGCGATTTCGAAAGCTGAATACTGAGAGTACTCAAATCAATAGCTTCCACATCGTCCCACAAAATAAACTTGGAAGGAATACGTCCGTTGAACGGTAGCAAAATATACTTGATTACCTGATCGATGCCGATACGGCGAAGCAGACCTTCTGTACCCACATCCACGGCAACGACAAAAACGCCTGCCGCAATGGCTACCATACGGATATCATTGACCCGAACCAGTTTACGGCCGGTAATATCCACGATTTGTTTATCAAGAATACTGTCTTTCAACAGAATTGCATCCGACAACTGATCGGATTGCACGTAAATCATTGACTGACATTGTACTTTGTAGCGTATTCCAAACTTTACAATTTGCAGGTTGTTGAGAATGGCATCTTTCTTTTTGCCATCCACTTTCACAGCAAATCCAACTACCTGAGGGCGTTGTGATTCGTCGCTTTCGGGATCAACAACCGGAACGCGTACATATACGTCAGTGATTTTGCCCAAAACATTTTCACGGGCATCAAAAATTGTACAGCCTATCAAGCGGCTGAGATAAAATGTTGTTAAAGAAGTCATGAAAACCCTCCTTCTTTGTGCGGTGTCGAAGGAAGGCATGAACCGGCCTTCCCGCTAATCGCAGGTTAATACTTTTGTACTATTCGCCGGACCATCATCCATAATTGGTGAGTTTTAAAATTTCGTTGCAAAGGTAATTCTTTTTCTTTCAGAAGGTTTCCTGTTTTGTTTTTTTGTGACATTACCGACAGCCTATTTTTACCATCTGTTTTTCAATACATTACAAATAAAAAACGAACCCTTCAATATTAACAAAATAGCAAATTGGTATTTTACGCGCAAATACAAAAGAAAAAATCCATCAGTAATCAGACTTCATAGTCATCCCGATGGATTTTTCCTTTCAAATTGACATCACTATATTTTACAACATTTCTGCTATCGTTTTGCCTTGTTTAATACGATCGGCCATGCCAATACCGTTACGGAGATTGCCAGCCAGAATGAGACCCGGATACTGCGCTTCGAGTTGTTCGATTGCCTCAAAACGTTCCTTGCTGTCGGCTCGATATTGCGGAATAGCATGGGCGTGACGCATAATTTTGAAAAGATCTGGATTAAAATCGTCGAGTTCCAGCAAATCTTTCGCTTCACGTGCCACCAGTTCGCGAATCGCGCTATCGTCCAGATCGCACAACTCCTGACGGCGTACGCCTCCGATAAAGATGGTAACCAATGCTCCATCTTTCGGCGCACGGTTTTCAAACAACGTAGACATGAACATAATACCAAGGATGTCGCGTTTTTCGCGGAACGGGATCAACGCCCCAAAGGCATCGAGAGGACGACCTTTCCATTGTTTGAACCCAAGCGCCACTTCAACAACCCGCGTATAATGGAGGTTCTTGATTTTGTCGACCTGCGAAGTTGGTAAAAACGGAAAAAGTTCCGGCAGAGCATAAGCACCTGCGGTACTCACTACCTGTTTTGCCTGAATTTCAACCGGATTACCATCAGCATTAATTGCTTTCAGCAGATAACCGCCTTCGTTTTTCTCAACGGAAATATTCTGTAATCCAAGTAAAATACGATCTTTTCCGATTGACGATTGCAGCGCTTCCATCAAATTGGACAATCCGCCTTTGACAGAAAATATTTTCTTGGTCGCTTTTTGCATTTCAGGATCTTTCGGCTCTCTCATTTTCTTGACCGACCCTCCGATAAAACTACCGTAATTTTGCTCTAAATTGTAGAGTTTCGGCAAGGCGTATTTGGTAACCAATTGGGCAGGATCGCCGGCATACACGCCCATAATAAAAGGATCAATAGCATAGTTCAGAAAACTCTTACCCATGCGGCGTTTTACCATTTCGGCCAGCGTTTCTTCCGGATTGGTTCCCGGCTTGCGAAACGGTTCACCCAAAAGGCGGAACTTATCAAACCAACTGAACAAAGGAGTGGTGACTCCGCCAATCAGGCCGGAAGGCAGCGCAACCCATTTACCATTTTTGAGTACATAGCGTTTTTTAGCCGACTCGTCAGCCACCTCATAGGTCATTTTATCTTTCAGGTCTTCAAAAAGATCGGCCACCTCGGGATGCGAAATCACACCGGTATTGGGCCCGGTTTCGTAGACAAAGCCATCTTCTTTTACCGTATTGATAACACCACCGACATGATTCTGTGTTTCGACAACAATAAAGTTTCGATTCTTTTTTGCCAAATGGTGAGCACAGGTAAGTCCAGTAAGTCCGGCTCCAATTACAATAATATCAGTCTGTTGCATTATATCGTTTTTGAATAGGTATTTTCTTTTACAGAGAGCTGGGGATCGAAAGTCATGGCAATGTTACGAACCACCAGCGAACCGTCGTCGTGAATACGAAGCTGATCGCCTTGTATTTCCAGCAATTCATCCTCAATGAAAGGCGTTAATTTAGCAGCATCATAGCCAACAACCTGCTTTATGGTAGCAACATCCGTTTTGTAGGTCTGAGCCACCGCTTCGAAATCGAGGAAAAGGTTGCACATCACCTCTTCGATCACGGTACGGATAATCTTTTCATTTTCCGTAAGCTGATATCCTCTTTCCAACGCCCAGCCGCTTTTGTTTACGCTTTCGATATAAGTCTCAATGACTTTCGTGTTTTGGTAATAACCATTTTCCAACTGAGTGATGGCCGAAGAACCGAAACCATATACCTGACCGGTAGTTTCGCGGGTGCAATACCCTTGAAAATTACGGTGCAGTTTTTTGTTTTCGAGCGCTTTCGTCAGTTCATCTTCCGGTTTGGCGTAATGATCCATACCGATGGGAACATAACCGTTCTCGGTCAGCAAATCGTAGGCCATTTCCATCAGCGCCAGCTTTTCGGAAGCATTTGGAATGCCTGTTTTTTCGAGCACTTTCTGGGCACTTTTCACCCAGGGAACATGCGCATACGAAAAGGTTACCAAGCGGTCGGGGCTTATTTCAATCGCCTTTTCGATACTTTTACGGAAACTATCGACCGTTTGTCCCGGCAACCCATAAATCAGATCGAGGTTGACACTGTCGAAACCGTTTTGTTTCATACGGGCAACAAGCTCTTCCACAGGATATTTCGAAGGTTCACGATTGACAATTTTCAAAACATTTGCATCAAAATCCTGAATACCCAGACTGAGACGATTGAACCCAAAGGAGGCCAGTCGGTCAATATCTTCCAGCTCCAGATAAGCCGGACTACATTCCATGGCAATTTCGGGATGCGATTCGAACGTGAAATTTGCCCGGAACAGACCCATCACCTCCTGCACCATTTCCAACGGAATAGAGTTTGGCGTTCCCCCACCCCAATGCACCTGCGACACCTTCCGGTTTTTGTCGATCAGGCCGGCCACATTTTCAATCTCTTTTTTGACGGCATCAATATACCTGCGAAACAGATCTTTATCTCTGCTCCCCGAAGTGGTACAGCCGCAAAAATGGCACAGTCGCGGACAAAACGGGATATGCACATAAAGCGAGATGTTTTGAGGCATCTCGCTGTTCGATTGCACAATAGCCTGTTGATACTCCGCATTACCAATGTTGGTGTGGAAGTAATTGGCAGGCGGATAACTCGTATAACGAGGCCCCGCCTGATTGTATTTCAGAAGTAAATCTTTACGTATCTGCATGATGTTAATCTCTTTTCCAGTCGGCCGACTTGATCCAGTCGACCACAAATTTGGCATTTTCAAAGGGAGTGTTCGGCAGTACGCCGTGTCCGAGATTGAAAATCCACTTGTGTTCTTTACTGCCGAATGCCAGGTATTTTTCCAGTTCGCGACTGATGGAAGATTGATCGGCTGCCAGAACGCGGGGATCCAGATTGCCCTGAACACCGGTTTGCTCGCCAACCATCTCCTTCGCGTCTTCGATCGACATTTGCCAATCGATACTGACAAAATCGAATCCTGCGTTTTTCAACACTTTCATGCCGTTGCCCAATCCTTTTGGGAAAAAGATAACAGGCGTACCGGTAGCCTGAACTGCTTTCAGAATTTTCCGTACGTATGGCAAAACCACCTCGTTGTAAAGCGGATAAGGCAACATACCTGCGTGAGTATCGAAAAGCTGAAATGCGCTAATGCCGTGTTTCACCTGATTGAGTGCATACTCGATGGAAAGATCGGTAATGGCCGAAAGTAATTTTTCGGTTGTCGCCCGGTCGCGGTAAATCATGTCGGCAGCTGCGGGAAACTGGTGATTAGAACTGATTCCCTGCACCATGTAAAACAGCGTGGTGAGCGGTGCGCCGCAAAAGCCGATCAATGGGGTATCGACAGGGCGAGTCGCCATAATCACGTCAATGGCATCGTACACATGCTGCAATTTAGAAGGATCGGCATGCAGAGATGACACCGGATCTTTCACGTCTTTCAAAGGCGTTTCGAAACGTGGACCTTGGTCGGTGAATTCCAGTTTCATGCCCATTGCTTCGGGAATGACCAGAATATCAGAAAATAAAATGGCTGCATCCACACCCAAACGATGAACCGGCTGAAGCGTCACCTGGGCGGCCAACTCCGGAGTATTCATCATCTCGTGGAAACTGTATTTTTCCCTCATCCTCAGGTACTCGGGAATAACTCTTCCCGCTTGACGCATAAACCACACCGGTGGACGCTCACGCTTTATGCCGTGGATTGTATCTAAGAAAATATTAGACATATTGCAGAATGATTAAGTCTATGTATAAATACCTGTTATGAATACTACACCAGCTTCTTCATCGCTTCAAGGCTGGCCGCAATGCAACGATCAATATCTTCGTCGGTATGCGCCTGCGAGATAAACATGGCCTCGAACTGCGACGGTGCCTGATAGATGCCGCTGTCGAGAGAAGTCTTGAAATAATCGGCATATTTCTTTGTATCCGAAGTCATTGCTTCCTCGAATGAAGTCACCTGTGCACTTTCCGTAAAGAAGAGTGTCATCAGCGAACCCACGCGATTGATGATTCCCTTGACGCCCGTTTTCTCCAAATTGGCTTTCAGACCTTCTTCCAAACGTTTGGCTTTGCGTTCCAGTTCGTCATAAAAGTTCGGAGTTTCGTTCAACGTTTTCAGCATGGCAAGACCGGCCGCCATCGCCAACGGATTTCCGGACAGAGTTCCTGCCTGATAAACCGGTCCGTTGGGAGCCAACATATCCATGATCTCTTTCTTGCCGCCATAAGCTCCCACGGGCAGACCACCACCAATAATTTTGCCAAGTGTAGTCAGATCAGGAGTGACGCCAAAATATTCCTGCGCGCCACCCTTTGCCAAACGGAACCCGGTGATCACTTCGTCGAAAATCAGCACAGCACCATATTCAGTTGACAATTTGCGCAATCCTTCGAGGAATCCTTTTGCAGGAGGAACCACGCCCATATTACCGGCAACCGGTTCCACAATCACAGCAGCAATATCGTTACCCTGTTCTACGAAAAGCTTTTCAACAGAAGCGAGGTCATTGTAGGTAGCGACCAACGTATCCTGAGCAATGGCAGCAGTCACGCCCGGACTGTCGGGCAATCCCAGCGTAATGGCTCCCGAACCGGCTTTGATCAAAAAGCTGTCAGCATGACCGTGATAATTACCGGCAAACTTGATGATTTTGCTGCGTTGGGTATAGCCGCGAGCCAGACGCAAAGCACTCATGGTAGCTTCCGTTCCCGAATTGACCATCCGCACCTTTTCAACGGAAGGAACCATTTTTACAATCAGTTCCGCCATTTCGGTTTCGAGTAACGTGGGCGCTCCGAAACTGGTGCCTTTCTGTGCCGTTTTGGTGATGGCATCCAGAATGGTTTCATTGGCATGACCAAGAATCAGCGGTCCCCACGACGATACGAAGTCGATGTACTCGTTGCCGTCGATATCTTTGATGCGGCACCCTTTGGCGCTTTCAATGATGACAGGATTGATGCCGACGCTTTTGAAAGCCCGCACAGGAGAGTTCACCCCTCCGGGAATTACCTCTTTCGCCTTCGCAAAAGCCGCTGTACTTTTTTCGTAGTTCATTGAATATATGTGAATTATTCATACTGATTATCAGCAAATTTCCAATGTGAATTTTATCAATCAGAGAATGGGTGAGGTACGATTTCAAATCGCATTTAATTATCTCAAATACGCGATTAAAAATCGCGTCACCCACTTAATCTGCTCTATTTAGTTACGTTGGAAAATTTTACAGACAATCAAACTTATTTATTTTCTCGTTTCAGAATTTCGGCCATTTGAGCCGCATGGTAAGTAATGATGATGTCGGCACCGGCTCTTTTGATAGAGGTAAGAATCTCTTTTACAATACGTTCTTCGTCAATCCAACCGTTAGCGGCAGCTGCTTTTACCATCGAAAATTCGCCGCTCACATTATACGCCACGATAGGCATATTGAACGTATCTTTCACGCGATGAATCACATCGAGGTAGCTCAATGCCGGTTTTACCATCACCATATCGGCACCTTCGATGATGTCCTGTTCCACTTCGCGCAAAGCCTCGTTCGAGTTAGCCGGATCCATCTGATAGGTGGCACGGTTACCAAATTTCGGGGCACTTTCGGCAGCTTCGCGGAAAGGTCCGTAAAAAGCAGAGGCATATTTGGCCGAGTAAGCCATGATGGGCACATTGTAAAAGCCGTTTTTATCCAGTTCTTCGCGAATTTTACCCACACGACCGTCCATCATATCGCTCGGAGCAATAATGTCGGCACCGGCTTCGGCCAGTGAAACCGATTGTTTGGCCAAAGTTTCGAGGGTCAGGTCGTTGTGAACGTCGCCATCGACAATGGTACCGCAGTGACCGTGAGTGGTATATTCGCAATTGCAGACATCGGCCACAATCATAATGTCGCTAATTTCGGCCTTGATGGCACGAATGGCCTGTTGAACGATTCCGTTGTGTTCGCAGGCAACCAGTCCGTGTTCGTCTTTGTGCTCGGGAATACCGAACAACAATACGGATTTAATGCCCAAAGCCACCAGCTTTTTACACTCTTCCACCAACAAATCGACAGAGAGTTGATAGTTACCCGGCATGGAAGTAATCGGATTGCTTACATTTTTACCCGGACATACAAACAGCGGCATGATCAGATCATCCACCGACACTTTGGTTTCGCGAACCATATTACGGATTGTTTCAGTACGTCTCATTCTTCTGAGGCGTGTTTGCGGAAAGGCCATAATTTCTTTGTTTTTAATGTTCTCAATATCGTTAAAGCTGTCGTTCGGCAGCGAAATAATTTTCAATCGCGTGCATCAGACCTGTTTTGCCCGACGTAGCAGCTTCGACGCAAGGGTGAATGCCTGCTTCAAACAGGGCTTTCGTGGTGGAAGGTCCGATGGAGGCGGCTTTCAGATGCGCCAGATCAATCTTATTTTGAGCGTGATGCACAAAACTCTTCACGCCCGAAGGGCTGGCAAACAAAATCAGGTCATAATTTCCGGCGGCAATGCGCTGCACCGTTTGAAGCGGCACTTTAGCCACAAACTGAGTGTGATACACATCCAGACGTTCTGCCGTCACAATTTCATTCAAACGGCTTTGCAAAACATCAGGAGCCAGATTTCCTGTAACAATCAACACTTTATCCTCTTTTCGGAGGAGAGGAATCAGATCGTCGAGTAACTCTGCACCCGTATTTCCCTGATTGACCAAATCGGCCGAATATCCCTGTTGCTCCAACGCTTCGGCGGTACGAAGTCCGTAAACCGCTATCCTGAAAGGCAATTTTTCCGGTTTGGGAAGTTGGTCAAAAAAGCCGTCCACTCCGTTTCTACTGGTAAAAATCAGCCATTGGAAAGTTCCATCCTGCATTATTCGATATAGTAAAACCTTATCGATCGCAATCGGTTTAATCTCAATGAGAGGCATTGACACAACGGTGGCATTCAGCTTGCTCAACGCTTCGGCAATCTGATCGTCGGAGGCTTCCGGCCTGGTATTGATGATAATCTTCCCGTTCAGCATCCGTCCGTTTTTAAGTTAGATGCAACTGTTTTTTCTTATTTCGTCGAGTATCTCTTTTGCTCCCAGCTCAGCCATTTGACCCGAAATTTTGAGTGCAATTGCCCGGGCATCTTCCAATGATCCTTTTTTTGACAGTCGGATGATTTTCTCGCCTTTCAGGTCGGAAACGAACCCTGTAAAGACGATTTCATCGTCCGAAACCTCCGAATAGCAGCCGATGGGCACCTGACAACCTCCATCCATTGCTTTGAGGAAAGCTCTTTCTGCAAGAGCAACCTGCATGGTTGGCTGATGGTTAATGCCGTTCATAACGGTTGCAATTTGTTCGTCGTCAACCCGTGTTTCTATCGCTATAATCCCTTGACTTATTGCCGGAATAATATTTTCAGGATCAATAATTTCGGTGATTCTTTCATCAAGATTCAGGCGTTGCAGGCCCGCTGCCGCCATAATCATCGCGTCG
>JAUZOL010000179.1 GCA_030706455.1 Bacteroidota bacterium | reverse complement strand
TTATGCCAACAAACAACTTTGAAGTATCGTCCAAAATAACAAACGAGCAATCATTATCGCTAAGGTATAACCATAAACTATAGCGATTAGCTTGCTGAAGCTTGAATTCGTCTGAAATAATCTCAATATCCATTGTACTTTTTTTCTTAGGCCTGTCAATCCCTTGCTTTCACAAAAGTACAAAAATATCTTCATTCCAAAGAACATCTCATTGACGACATATCAGGCAAAAACCACTTCAATTTCGGCAGGAATCGCTTGGTAATGTAATACACTCCAGTTGCCCTGCTCGTCTTCAACCAATGCCGACAGGCTTTCCACCCAATCGCCCGAATTCAAATAGTGAATATCTCCATAGTAACAATTTGCCGGAGAGTGAATATGTCCGCATATCACGCCACTGCAATGCTTATGCTTGGTAAGTCTGACCAGTTCTTTTTCAAAGTCAGAGATATACGATACAGCGCTCTTAACTTTTTGCTTCATATGCTGAGCAAGTGAAAAATAAGGCTTTCCGCTCTTGATTCTGAAATAATTGTATATGCGATTCAGATTCAAAAGAAAATTATAGCCAACATCACCAATCATCGCCAGCCACCGCATGTTTACCGTGATATTATCAAACACATCTCCATGCAGCACAAAATAACGTTTACCATTCGACTCCAGCATATAGTCTTTCACCACCTGAATATTGGGAAACGCAAAAGGGACAATCTTATCCAGAAAATCGTCATGATTTCCCCTTACATATATCACATCAGTTTGCTCTTTAACTATCTTAGATATGATTTTCTTGATAAACTGCGTATTCTTTTCACTCCAATATTTTTGTGATTTTCTTAATTGCCAGCCATCAATAATATCTCCATTGAGAATTAGCTTTTCGCATGAAAATGAAGAGAGAAAGCCAAGCACTTCATGCACTTTGCTATGCTTAGAACCCAAGTGAATATCAGAAAGAACGATAGTGCGGTATCTGGTTTGCGAAACAGTTTCTCCGCATCCATTAATCATTTGAAAGTCTTTATCTATTTCCAAAATGTAAATAATTTTACAATTAATTTCATACAACATACTGATTATCAAAACAAATCAATATTTTTAATTACAAATTAAAAATAGACTTTCATCATTGCAATTTTATTACAGCAATGTTACCTTTATATTATTATGAGACTGGGGTATAGACAAACAATATCGATTTGTAGAAGCACACGCACACCGATTAAACCCGAAATGCAAGATCAATTTTAAATGGGAACAATGTCATTAGATGAATAATCCGAACAACATTTTTTCTTTTAGTTTTCGAAGAAACTATTTGCGAAAAGGAAAAAAGATATTACCTTTGCACCACAATTGAGCGGGGTGTAGCTCAGCCCGGTTTAGAGTACGCGTCTGGGGGGCGTGTGGTCGCAAGTTCGAATCTTGTCACCCCGACTTAAATCCCTCGAATACCGCCTTTTACGGGCGGTATTTTCGTCTTGAGATATTAGCTCAGCTGGTTTAGAGCGCTTGCTTGACAGGCAAGAGGTCACTGGTTCGAATCCAGTATGTCTCACACAAAAAAGCCACTTACAAAGAATTTTGCAAGTGGCTTTTTTGTGTCCTTTTCTATTTTATTCCTTTTCTGACCCAACAACTTTAGTCAGCCTTATATCAAAGAAGAACTGATAGGTGACTGTTCCTTGTGACGGAGTTTTGAAAGTATGAGACATTTTCCATCCGACATACTGTCCTTTGAACGATTTTGCATAAATATCAGCCTGCGTTTTGAGCAATGCAGCAGAATCTTCGTATTGCTTTACTTTTTCCTGTACAGCCTCCTGTTCTTTTGATGTAGGAGCCAGAATAGCATTGCCTGTTTCTGTCACAAATAAGTTATGGTAATATTCGGCTTTTCGTGCCAGATCAACATATCCTGAATCAGTCTTATAAGAAGAGAATAAAGAATCAAGGCTTCCAAAACTAATAGGGTGATAACTTTTATAATCACTTAAAGTGTGCGATAACTCTTCATCAATCAACTTCTGCGCTGTTTCTTTATTATTACCGCACGATGACAAAACAGCAACAACCACTACAAATAAAAAGAGTCGTTTCATCATAAATTCAGATTTTACGCGCTTGAAAACTACGATTCAAACACTCATTGTAAATCGCAAAGATACAATGATTCTATCGATTAGTCTGCTTGAAAAGCAGAAAATATTGTTGTTCAAGCAAAAATAAATATAACGACTCGCTTTCAACGAGGAAACCCGGCACAAATAACTACTAATCAGTTTTCAAGACAATCTGTGCAGAGAATGCATTATTTATTGCCAAAATAAAGTCTTTCATTTCGTTATTCATGTTGGCAGGATAAGTACCTCGTTTAATGTTTATCTTCTGAATTATCATCAACTTCCCATCGTGTTGCTGAATAGCAGAATGAAAACTGCCAAATGGTTTTTTCAAAGACACGTTGGACGGACAAGACTCAATCCGTACTCCTTCCGGTAGTGCAATTTGGATTGTATCAACCTCCAAGCCTCCGTTTTCAAAAACAAACGGATATTTCCTGCTTCGTTTTGAAAATAGCTTCATGGTATTCTTCAAAGGATTGACGGGACAAAACATGCGCGTACCGGATTTGGCGGCATACGTTTCTGAGTTCAACTTATATTTTACAGCCATGCGAGGATGCTCATCTCTTTTTTCCACACATGAAATGTCGGATATTGTCATATTCGGCAAGTGGAAATCAGATTTGATGTCTTTGACACGTTCGTCATTATTCATATTTTTCTCAAAATCGAGCATTTCTCTAAACTCATGCATCTCATATCCGCACTGTACATTCGCCTTCATCATTCCATTCTTATCTACACTCACTTGCAAACATTTATGTGTATAAGACAATGTATCCGCATATTGTGGCAGTTTGTATAGCTTGCCTCCCTCTGGTGTTACCAAAAGAGCATTATGTCCTGCTATATTATCATGCACATATCCAAAAGGAGTATACTGACTTGTGCACTCCAAGGGAATTGTATCCGTTTTAAAAGGTACTGTAAGAATGGCATGATTAAACTGTGCGGGCGTTGCGAATTCTTTCATAAACTGTTTCTTATCTCCGCTATAGATTATCGTAAAATAAGATTCGATACCTACGGCTTTCAACATTGCCCTCAAATAATTACTTAATCCTTTGCAATCACCGAATCCTGTTTGATAAACGCTGGATGCGGCTATAGGCTGCCAGCCGCCGACACCCAATTGGATACTTACATAACGAGTGGATTTCTGCAAAAATTCATAGATTTTTTTCGCCTTTTCTTTATCTGAAGTCAGGCCTGAAACCATCCCTTTCAGTTTTTCAACAAATTGATCCGGCAAAACATCTCTATCTTTGATAAGGTTCCATTCAAATTTACCGACATCATTCCAGGAATTCAATGAACCTGTGAACTTATCATAAGAGAACTCACACGGTTTTATCATCATCAAAGGAGCAAAACTATCTATTCCGGCCATTACCGGTTCTTCATCAATAGCTTTAAATCCCACAGATTCCCAACGGCACACATCAGATCCGTCTTTACTCATTTTCACTGCTTCTTTTGTAAAGTTGCGCGTAAAGACATTATATTCAACCCCTTTTGGAATTTGCAAAATATATTCCGCATTCTGCAAAGACTGATTATAGTTATGTACAGGAGCAAAGATCGGAAACATTACAATCCCATTTTTAAATTTAATCTCATACTCATACTTGATGGTATATGGGTAATTGGGCTGACTGTAGCTGTAGATGTTTTTAATTTCATCAGATGCCAGTTCCTGAGAAAATGAAGATGCAATTAAGTCTGAATTCCGTATTTTTTTTACCAGCTTTCCATTCGCATCGTACACTTCTCCTGAAAACTTCTTAAGTTCCCAAAATTGCCCTGTTCCCTCAAAGAAATCCGCTTCATCTTTACCCTTTTCATCCAGTATGGTTACAACACGAGTCACTTTCTGCAATCCATTATGTTGGTCATAATACTCAAAATGAGTAGATTCATACCGAACTACTGAATAAGCATCCGTTTTTAACGAATCCGGAATCTGACTAACAGGGTAATTGAAGGTTTCCGCTTTTGAAGCTGAAACATTAAGAAATATCACTATAATAACAAAACACCACCTCCACATACAATCCATTTTTACAAATTCATTTTTTTCAAGACTACCTGTTCATTATTTTTTGCCACAATATGAGACCAAAAGTCTTTAAGGTTTACGTATTCATTTGATGGGTAAATAGTCTGATTAAACGTAAGGGCAGATACGAGCTGTATTGATTCTCCCGCACTCTGAACCAAATAACTATACAACGCGTCTTTGTCGTTAATTGCTACCTTTTCCGATTTGGGCATTTCTTCAACTGCAAAACCAGTCGGCACAACAATGGATATTGCATTTCTGACTGTCCGTGGATATGAGAGCTCTACCGGCAATTCTCTTTTATCTGCCGTAAATGGATTTGATTTTTCCTGGAATAGAGTTAACAGATTAACATAAAGCTTAGAATCAGCAAGAGAAGCTGCCTTATTAAAAGTGAATTTCTCCACAATAGGTTTATTTACACTATCAAGCCCGTTAACTTCGTAATTATCAATATTCACACCATATTTATTCTGCAAAGACTCAATCCATTCATCCCTGTTCTTACATTTTTTATACTGCTCACGAAAATCATATGCCAGTTGATTTGTTTTCATTGACGAAACTTCTACCATCATTTTATCGTTTTCAAATTTAATCAATGAAACATTTCTCTCTAAGCTCGAATTAATATGTGACAAATCAACCCAATCTGACAAATTACTTTCCACTCCTCTGAATGAACGCGCCATATCCACCAAATACTCATCATCCAGCACATTTATCGGAGCATTTTTTCGGGACACATCCATGAAATACTTATTATCATCCACGTCTAAGCCAACCACAAAGTAGTTAATACTATTGATTGAAGGATTAGCTCTGGGAAGCCGACCTTCACTCTTACTACTCATGACTATCGGATAGGCATCAAAGCCAGCATCTTTGAGAATATTAATCAAAATAAAATTCATGTCAGCGCTGTTCCCTACTCCATCTTTCAATGCTTTCTTCAGAGAAGCATTATATATCGATGTTTTTTCATTCCACTTAACTTTCGATTTGACCAAATCATATAATGCCTGTATTTTTTCGGCATTCGTCATTTTTGAATCTTTAATTGCTTTCACTTCATCTTTCAGCAAACCCGATTTTTTAAGATTTCCCCCGAAATCACTATCATCCATCAATCGTCTTTCTACATCTTTCCATGTATATGCAAATGATTTATAGACTGCGCCAGGTATTTGCACTCCGGATATTTCAAAAGAAACAGAGGTGATATAATCATGCATGTAAGCGACAAACTTATCTTTTTTAAGAGCCGGAAGATTCTTGGCTTTCATTAAAATATGCTGGCTGGCACATGTTAAGGTACCCCCGTTCAACAGAAAAGTTTGGTTTTCTGGTTCACGAACAGTTTCCATAGGGCAATATCCTCTGGTATTAACATTAAACGAAAAATATTCAGGAATCAGAACATCATAGATACTCTGGCATACAGGAATCTCTCTCTGGAATCGCCATGAGCGAATACTCCCCTCAAAATCAGACATAATTGTATACTTATATTCTATTAATGTACCTGCTTTTACGTTCGGCAACGTAATTTTTTTCTGAAAAACTTTTTCTTTAATATTTTCGGTAAAGATATATTCTTTTGATAATCTTGTCTTTTCAACCTTTCCACCTACATAATTGTAAGAATAGCCATCAATACTTTGCACAGTTTCCCTGTTATTAAGGCCATAATCATCATATTGAATCTTTATATTTGCATAATCCGTTCCTCCCGGCTTGAGAATCTTGATTTTGGCATAAACATCAAAACACACCTGAAGATTATTATTATTTACCTGATAATAAGTACTTCCCTTTTCATAAAGAACAACAGCAACGGCACTTGTATCTGCAGCAAAGGAACTCATCTTCACTTCTTCTTCTGATACTTTACCAAATTTATTGGTATCTTTTTCTGCTGCAAACATAAACGTATAAGATAAACAGCAGACCAGGCACACGAAAATTTTCTTCATTTTAGCATGTTTTTAATTAGTATGTAAATCCAAGGTATTATTGCAATAAAATTAAATATCTATTTTTCAGCATTTTAAATACAAAAAAACAAAAATGCTACATGTTAAATTTTATCGAGATAAATATACTATATTTTTCATAATTAAAACTATATAAACAATTTTTCCTAATTAACATTGTAATGTATTTTCAAAACGCCAGCAACAGCAAAAAAAAGGAGTCATTTATTATTATAACAAATGACTCCTTTAATAACAGAAAGCAGATATCGATCAACTCAACAGCATTTGCATGAACTGCTGACTTTGTAGCATTCCGTATGAACCCTTTTGCGCTTCAAATTCATCGTAAATAAGTACTGCATCAGGCTGTTGTTCCGGACGATAAATAATAAACGGCACCGGAGCTGCGGTGTGAGTTCGTATACTGCACGGCGTGGGATGATCAGGCAAAACAGCAATGGTAACAGGTTCATCCCATTTTGAAACCTCTTCGAATATTGGCTTCACCACTCTGCTATCCAAATACTCGATGGTTTTTACTTTAAGAGCCACATCTCCTTCATGGCCTGCTTCATCACTCGCTTCAATATGAAGATAGACAAAATCGTCGGTGCGCAAAGCATCAATTGCAGCCTGCGCCTTGCCTTCGTAATTAGTATTGTAAAGTCCTGTTGCACCCTCCACAACAATAGGCCGTAATCCGGCATACACACCGATTCCCTTAATGAGGTCTACTGCCTAAATAACAGCCCCACTCTTCACACCGAATAACTGA
>JAUZOL010000178.1 GCA_030706455.1 Bacteroidota bacterium | reverse complement strand
GGGCGCTGATATGTGCGACTTTTTGATAAATATTCCGCATAGCAAAAAAATCAGCTCTTTCAGTTACGGACGGTACAAGGATATTTACATGAATGGTTATATCACCGTCAAAAAATATATCGAAGAACATCCTGAAATTTTAAAGTATTTCAATAAAAAACAGTCTGTACCATCTGAAATACCAGTCATTTCACAACCGCAAAACTAATATACGAATCGACCATACATGGAGCAAACATTAGTCAATCTTTTCGAGGAATCGGTTAAGAAATATGCCGAACGTCCCTTTTTATTCGAAAAAATCACCGATAGATTTCAGGAAACTACATACAAACAGACCCGTGAGCTGGTTTATCGTCTGGGAGCCGGTTTACAGGCCATCGGAGTACGCAAGGGCGACGCGATGGCATTGTTATCCGAAGGCCGGAATTGGTGGATTATGGGCGAACTGGCAATGTTTTACGCCGGAGCGGTCAATATTCCTTTGTCGATCAAACTGGAAGAGAGCAACGATCTGTTGTTTCGCCTGCAACATGCCGATGTAAAGTATATCATGGTTTCGGGCAATCAGTTACCCAAGATCCGGGCCATTATCGATCAGTTACCGGCTGTGGAACAGGTGATCGTATTCGATTGCCAGGAAAACTATGCCGCAAAAGAGATTTTCATTGACGATATATTGCAGGCTGGCGATCGATACCTGAAAGAACATTCGGAAGAAGAATTTCTGGAAATAGCCAAATCGTTGAAAAACGATGACTTGGCAACTATTACCTATACCTCCGGTACAACGGCCGAACCCAAAGGGGTGATGCTCACTCATCGCAATTACACAGCCAATATCGAACAGGCATTAACCTTGCTTACCATTCCCGAAACATGGCGTACGCTGGTCATTCTGCCGCTCGATCACTGTTTTGCGCATGTGGCCGGATTCTACATTTTCATGAAATGCGGAGCCGGAGTGGCAACGGTACAGGTTGGTAAATCGCCGCTGGAGACATTACGAAATATTCCGGTAAACATCAAGGAGATAAAGCCTCACATGATTCTGAGCGTGCCGGCACTGGCCAAGAATTTTCGCAAGAATATCGAGAACGGTGTGCGTGCGCAGGGTAAAGCGCTCAACCGACTGTTTCATCTGGCACTGAAAGTGGCCTATATTTACAATCAGGACGGCTGGAACAAAGGGGCAGGGTGGAGATGCTTGCTCAAACCGCTGGTTACGTGGTTCGACAGCATTCTTTTTTCCAAACTGCGTGAGAGTTTCGGTGGTAATCTTCAGTTTTTTGTTGGTGGCGGAGCTTTGCTCGATAAAGATTTGCAACAATTCTACTATGCTATCGGCATCCCGATGTTTCAGGGCTATGGACTATCGGAAGCTACGCCGATAATCTCTTCCAACATTCCGGTTAGCCATAAATTCGGATCATCGGGAGTGTTGGTTCAACCGCTCGACATCAAAATTTTGGACAGCGACGGCAAAGAGTTGCCTGCCGGAGAGAAGGGAGAGATCGTCATCTGCGGCGAAAACGTGATGGCAGGCTACTGGAAGAATCCCCTGTCGACCGCAGACACGGTAAAAGAGGGCTGGCTCTACACCGGCGATATGGGGTATATGAGCAGCGATGGCTATCTCTACGTTTTAGGGCGTTTCAAGAGCCTGCTGATCGGTAGTGACGGCGAAAAATACAGTCCGGAGGGCATCGAAGAGGCTTTGGTGTCGATGACACACCATATAGAACAAGTTGTTTTGCACAACAATCAGGATGCCTACACAACGGCGTTACTTGTGCCTAACAAAGAGGCGCTGAAACGCCATATCAAACATGCACCCGACTCACCCGAAGGCCGCAAAGAGGCTGTGCAACTGCTGGTGAACGAAATAAACAAGTTCAGAGCCGGAGGCGTACACACCGGAATGTTTCCCGAGCGATGGCTGCCCACCACATTTGCCGTATTGCCCGAGCCGTTTACCGAACAAAACCACATGGTGAACAGCACCATGAAGGTAGTACGCGGAAAAGTGGAAGAAGTCTATGCCGAAACCATCGATTTTCTCTACACGGCCGACGGAAAGAATATGCTGAACGAAAGGAATTTGTCGCAGGTATTTTAAGTGTAGATAAGCCTATGAGGAAAATTAAATCATTTGTAATTTTGCTGTCGGCATGTGCAATTTACATATCTTGCACACATAAAGCTCATTATCAAGAAGAGCAACTTGAATCTTGCACATCTTTATATGCTCAGGTAATAAATGCTGTTGCCCAACACGATTCCATCAGTTCCGCTTTAATCAAAAAACAATTGGTAGGTTTTCCTGTTGATACAAACCAACATCAACCTCCGGCTCCTTTATGTTTTTCGGTCAGCGAAATACTAGATAGATTCAAATCAAATAATGATGTAAAGCAGGATTCGCTGGCTGTAATCCGGCAATTTGAGAATTTCCGGAACACAAATACAATAATAGCACTCAAAGCAAAAACGTATCAAAAATATACTCAGGCATATTCTTTTTATTTCTGGGTTCCTGTGTTTTCAGCAAATGAAAGGTATGCAATCATACAATATGGAATAAACGAAAAGAATAAACGAAGCGATAAATTTAAAAGAATCGTATTGCGGCATGATGATAATCAATGGATTATTATTCGCGACGAGCAATACAATCTTGTACAATAATAGTTGGACACTAAAGAATAATATAGATTATCCGGAAAGAAACTAAATAATATTCTAACCCCTCCGCTTCGCTCGTCCTCTTTAACAAAAAGGGACACCGCTGTATGCGAGATTAGAGTTCAATTGATTGAATAACAACTGCTATGCCGATTAGCTTACGCTGACCGTTGATTGGTCTCCCCTTTAGATGAAGGGAAGTACCCGGAATGGGGGTAGGGTTTGATAAATTATTCAATTAATTGGTACATTTTGCCGATAATCAGTTAATACAAAAGAATCATACAACACGCCGATTCATTGGCACATCGGCACATTCTCAAATTTTCAAATTAATTTATGATCGATACTTCACAATTTACAGATAAAAAAGCGGCTTACCTCACGCTGGGTTGCCGCCTCAATTTTTCGGAAACCTCCGCCATCGGCAAAACATTGTCCGACGCGGGGTTTCGCAAGGTGCGCGCCGGAGAACAGGCCGACATCTGCGTGATTAATACCTGCTCGGTGACCGATATAGCCGACAAAAAATGCCGTCAGGCCATCCACAAGATGGTACGCAACCATCCCGATGCCTTTGTGGTGGTGACGGGCTGTTATGCTCAGTTGAAACCCGAAGAGATTGCCGGGATCGAGGGCGTGGATCTGGTGCTCGGAGCCAACGAAAAGTTCGACGTGCTCAACTTCATTGAGGATTTGCACAAAAAGGGTCGGGGAGAGGTGCATTCTACAGCCATCGACGACGTGAAAGCGTTTCATCCTTCGGTTTCGCACGACGACCGCACTCGCTTTTTCCTCAAAGTACAGGACGGATGTGACTACCGATGTAGTTATTGCACCATTCCGTTTGCACGGGGTAAGAGCCGCAACGGCACCATTGCCGACACTGTGAAGATAGCCGAACAGGCAGTCGCAGAAGGGGCAAAAGAGATCGTTTTGTCGGGTATCAACATCGGCGATTTCGGCAAATCGACCGGAGAAACCTTCTTCGAACTGGTAAAAGCGCTCGACAAGGTCAAAGGTGTTGAACGCTATCGCATTAGTAGTATCGAACCGAATCTGATTACAAACGAAATAATCGACTTCGCGACCAAATCGGCTCATTTTGTGCCCCATTATCATATTCCGTTGCAATCGGGCAACAACGAAATACTCGGATTGATGCGTCGACGCTACAAACGCGAATTGTTTGCCGAACGCATAGCCGAAATAAAGCGCGTAATGCCCGATGCGTTTATCGGCGTGGATGTAATTGTGGGCGTACGGGGCGAAACGGACGACCATTTTGAGGACGCCTATCGTTTTATTGAAAGTTTGCCCATCTCGCAACTACATGTCTTCACCTATTCGGAACGACCCGGCACCAAAGCGCTGGAAATAGACTACACCGTCCCAATGCAGGTGCGCAAACAGCGCAGCGAACGGTTGCACGAACTGTCGGAACGGAAAACCAGAGCGTTCTACGAAAGTCAGATTGGAAAGAGTACGAAGGTACTTTGGGAATCGGCCCGGAAAGGCGAATGGATGCACGGTTTCACGGATAATTACGTGCGTGTTTCGGCTCCCTACGACAAATCGAAGATCAACACCATCGAAGAGGTGGTTTTGAAAGGCTTCCACCCCGAAGAAGATCATGGAATGATGAGTCTGGACATCTAAAATAATAATACATGATGTCGCCGCTATGCGGCTAATGCACTGCACTGGCTTTTGATAGAATGATAAAATGGATTTACATTGAAGGTGCGTAGCACCGATATTTTGGTAGTAGTAGAAAGATACAAACGTTTTTGATTTAAGCCGCATAGCGGCGATATTTGAACAAATACCTTAATGTAATTAACCCATGGCAAACACCTATACACAATTCAATATCCATATCGTTTTTGCAGTAAAGGGGCGAGAACGGATAATTGGCACTCAATTGATGGATGAACTTTGTAAGTACATCCATGGCATCTGCTCAACACGAAACAATTTCCATTGGCTATTGGAGGATATAAAGATCATGTACATCTCTTTTTTGAATTACATCCAACTGCTTCGGTATCGGATCTTATTGAAAAGATTAAGGCCAGTTCTTCCAAATGGATCAATGACAATAAAAAATTCCCGGGTCATTTTGAATGGCAACGCGGATATGGAGGATTTAGTTATTCTAAGAGTCAGCGGAATATGGTCATTCAGTATGTGATGACACAAGAGGAACATCACAAAGATAAATTGTCATTTAAAGAGGAGTATTTGAAGATGTTGAATGATTTTGGCATTGAATTTGAAAATGCCTATTTATTTGAATTTTACGACTGATATCTTCAATGGTTGAAAATATCGCCGCTATGCGGCTTGGGTTCTCTGAGCTTTGAATTCTCTACCAAAATACCACCGCTCTGCGGCTAATAGTTTGATGTAGGTTCTCATATACCTTGGTGAAGGCTATTGATATGATGAATGCGAACGAAGATTGTCGGACAAAACGCGTAGAAGGTCGATGGTTCATAAAGATATGTCAGCTAAGATGTCGCCGCTATGCGGCTTGAGTCCCCTGAACTTTGAATTCTCTACCAAAATATTGCCGCTCTGCGGCTAGTAGTTGGTGTAGGTTCTTACAATTAACTAGCAAATGTCTCTTGCTGATAGGTATGCAAAGGAAGATGATCGAGCAAGGCGCATAGCGCCGCTATTTTGGTAGATAGATGATACAAGCATTTGATTTAAGCCGCATAGCGGCGATATTTTACATTATACATTAAACACTTAACGTTAAACATAAAACTCTACACTTTGAACTTTGAATTACAACATACCGACCCGAAATCGAATGCTCGTGCGGGAGTGATAACCACCGATCACGGAACGATTGAAACGCCTATTTTTATGCCGGTGGGCACGGCCGGATCGGTGAAAGCGGTGCATCAGCGCGAACTGAAGGAGGATATCAAGGCTCAGATTATTCTGGGAAACACCTACCACCTCTATCTGCGTCCGGGCTTGAACATTATAGAGAAGGCCGGCGGACTGCATAAGTTCAACGGATGGGATCGGCCCATACTCACCGACAGTGGCGGTTATCAGGTCTTTTCACTAAGCGACAACCGCAAGCTGAAAGAGGATGGCGCGCACTTCCGTTCGCATATCGACGGCTCTAAACATCTTTTTACGCCCGAAAATGTGGTGGACATTCAGCGTATCATCGGGGCTGACATCATTATGGCTTTCGACGAATGTACGCCCGGAACGGCCGATTACGATTATGCCAAACAATCGATGGAGCTTACCCATCGTTGGCTGACGCGCGGCCTTGCGCATTTTGACGAAACGGAACCGAAGTACGGATATTCGCAAACCTATTTTCCTATTGTTCAGGGATGTGTTTATCCCGACCTGCGCAAGCAGTCGGCAGAGTTTATTGCGGCGCAAAACCGCGAAGGAAATGCTATCGGAGGCCTTGCCGTGGGCGAACCGACCGATAAAATGTACGAGATGATAGAGGTGGTGAACGAGATTCTGCCCAAAGACCGTCCGCGCTACCTGATGGGAGTGGGTACGCCCGCCAACATTCTGGAGGGCATCGAACGCGGAGTCGATATGTTCGATTGCGTGATGCCCACCCGCAATGGCCGCAACGGAATGTTGTTTACCAGTCAGGGTATTATGAACATGAAGAACGAGAAGTGGAAAGACGACTTTTCGCCCATCGATCCCGAGGGCACGTCGTACGTCGACTCGTTCTATTCCAAGGCATACCTGCGCCATCTGTTCCATAGCCAGGAGTTTCTGGCCATGCAGATAGCTTCGATACATAACCTCGCCTTCTATCTGTGGCTGGTAGGCGAAGCGCGCAAACATATCATTGCAGGCGATTTCAGCAGCTGGAAGCCCCAAATGGTACGCCAGGTGTCGCAACGCCTGTAAACAGCGTATTCCAATACATAGACGGAGTAATACGGCCCGAAAAAGGCTATATTACTCCGTTTCTTTTTTAAACAAAACCAATTATAGGTCAAGAAAAACGATTTAATTTAAAAACAAAGCCATCTGTTGCGAGATCAAACTCATTTATTTTGAAAACAAAACCATTTATTGGACGATCAAAGACATTTGTTGAGCAATAAAAATGATTTATCAGGCAGTCAAATGCCATTATCTGTAGGTTTATTGGATATGTTCAATGACTATATCAGTAAAACGATAAAGAACAATGCCTGATTTAGCATTCGGAGAATAAATTAACCAAAAACGTGTTTTGCAAGAAGAAATTTGTAGATT
>JAUZOL010000177.1 GCA_030706455.1 Bacteroidota bacterium | reverse complement strand
ACCGATCAGGTCACGGTCACCCACACAGCCCCGGTAGCCAATGACGATAGTAAGACCACTCCGGAAGATACCCCGGTAACAGGGAAAGTAACGGCTACGGATGTAGACGGAGATGCACTGACCTTTGCCAAAGGCAGTGATCCAGCTCATGGCACGGTAGTTGTGAATGCCGACGGCAGCTACACCTATACTCCGAATAAGGATTATAACGGAGGGGACAGCTTTACGGTAACGGTAAGCGATGGTAACGAAGGAACAGCAACGTCCACAGTCACCCTTTCAGTCACTCCGGTCAACGATGCCCCGGTAGCCAATGACGATAGTAAGACAACCCCGGAGGACACTCCTGTATCAGGCAAAGTAACAGCAACGGATGTTGATGGAGATGCGCTGACCTTTACAAAAGGCAGTGATCCTGCCCATGGTACGGTAGTTGTGAATGCCGACGGCAGCTACATCTATACTCCGAATAAGAATTACAATGGAGATGATAGCTTCACGGTAACTGTGAGTGATGGGAATGGTGGGACGGCCACAGCGACAGTAAAAGTGGTGGTAGTGCCAGTCAACGATGACCCTGTAACGAAACCATTGTCTGTAACGACTCCGGAAGATACTCCGTTGAACGGGAATGTACTTACAAATGTTACAGATCCTGATGGTGATCTGATAAGCGTAACGGGTATTATAGTGAATGGCGTTAATTATCCGGCTGGAACAACAGTAACAATATCTGGAGTTGGTACGATGGTAGTTAATTCTAAAGGGAACTATACTTTTACACCTGTTGCTAATTTTAATGGGAATGTTCCTTCAGTTGCGTATACGGTAAGTGATGGACATGGAGGAACTGCAACCGGAATAATTAATATAACCGTTGTGTCTGTGAATGATGTACCGGTAGCCAAAGACGATGTCGTGAGCGTTGTGGAATGTACATCAGTGTCGGGAACGGTCGCTGCGAACGATACACCGAGCGGAGACGGAGGTAATGTCTGGAGCGTAAAAGGAAATCCGTCACACGGAACGGTTACCATGAACGCAGACGGAACCTACATTTACATTCCTACTCCTAACTATCACGGAACAGATACGTTTACTTATTCCATTACGGATGCAAACGGAGATCAGTCAATTGCTACGGTGGCGATCACAGTTACTCCATTGTCTGAAAAGGTTATGGTTATCAAACAATCCACTCAGCCTCAACAGATAAGTGACGGATCCTTTATCTGGAAGTACACCATTGCTTTGACTAACCTTCAAAATGTACGGGTCAATAGTATTCAGGTGGAAGATGACCTTACTAAGGTGTTTACTCACGGAGAAAGCTTCAAGGTGATGAGTATTATAGCATCAGGCAATCTCCGGGCAAGTAGTTTTTATGACGGTATAAATCATTTAAATACTTTATCGGATATCAGTTATTTGGCTCCTATGTCAAAAGATTCAATAATAATTGAATTGAAAGTACTTTCTAATGGTTACGTTGGCAATGTCTATAACCAGGCATTATTCTCAGGATTCTCGAGCCGTACGGGTCAAATCAGGGATGCCCTTTCGGATGATCCCTCGAATAAAGAGTCCAGCCTTAATGGTCCGCGTGCCACTATTACGGACATACCTGAAGTGGCAATTCTTATCCCGGAAGGTTTTTCTCCGAACAACGACAAGTACAACGATACTTTCGAAATTATCCATTCGGACAACACCATTTTGAGGATAGAAGTATTCAACCGATGGGGTAACAGAGTTTACCGGAACGAAGAGTATCAAGGAGACTGGGATGGTAAGGGTGTGGATAACCTTCTGGGTAAAGATCTGCCGGAAGGTACTTACTACTATATTGTCACCAGTACCAACAAGAAAACTTCGGAGGTTAAGAAAATCACAGGATATTTGACACTACGTCGTTAATATCATAATCAGGACGGATTCCGAAAATGAGTCCGTCCTGCAACTAAATAGAAGCAATATATAAAACTAAATAGACATGTCATCGGCTAAAAAGGTAATTCATCAGCTATCAGTTCTTTTATGCAGAAAGACGCTTTTCCTTGTTTTGAGTGCATTCATGTTAACGGGCACCCTTCATGCGCAGCAGGAGCCCATGTATTCTCAGTATATGTTCAATATGTTGAATATCAATCCGGCATATGCGGGTAACCGGGCCTCGGATAATGTTACTGTTCTTTACCGTAATCAGTGGGTTGGATTTGACGGGGCGCCACGGACAGGAACGGTTTCTTGGGACAGGCGCAATGAAGACAGCAATGTAGGTTATGGCCTTCAGCTGTATGATGACCGCCTGGGGATAGAACGAACTACAGGAGTACAGGCCTTTTATTCTTATCATGTGCCCTTCGAGGAGTCTTTCCTTGCCTTCGGGCTGAGTGGCGGGGTCCTCAATTACCAGGCTAATTACAGCAAGGTGAGTACCATCAGGGGAGGTGACCCTGTTTTTCAGGATGATGTTAACGGATGGCTGCCCACCGCAGGATTTGGTATTTTGTACGCTTCGGAGTATTGGTACATGGGTTTATCCGTTCCGGCATTGCTCCATACCAAAATTAACGCGATTAATTACCTTAATCAAAATAATATAGGAGCTAACAACCACTATTTCCTCACGGCAGGTTATACTTTTGAGGCCAGCGAAAGTATGAAATTGAAGCCATCGGTATTGCTCAAGGCAGTGAAAGGGGCACCTTTGCAATGTGACTTCAGTATGAATGCGTGGTTTCAGAACGTGTTGGGGGTAGGCGTGAGTTACCGTACGGGAGATGCTCTGGTAGGTTCCATTGAGTTTCAACTACTGCCGGAACTTCGACTGGGATATGCCTACGACTACACGTTGTCTGATTTGAAGAGTTACAACCGGGGAACGCACGAGATCATGCTTCGACTTGAACTCAAGAGTAATCACAACGGGCTGATCCTTTCCCCGCGATACTATTAAATCAGTATATAGAATTATAGATGTTTACAAGAAATTACCAAACAGACAAAATGCAATATATCATAAAAAAGAGCGGGAAAGCTGTGCTGATTTTCTTTTTTTTGTTGGGAATGCCCTGTGTGAATGGTCAAACTTCGGGGCAGCTTCAAAAAGCAGATTTGGCCTACCGGGAACTGAAGTTCTCACTTGCCGTTGAATACTATGAAGCATACCTGAGCCACGGAACGACAGCTAACCCAGAAGTATTACAGCACCTTGCCGATAGTTACTGGCAGATGCGCAACTATCCCGAAGCCCTGCGGGTTTATAACAGAATTTATCCAAACGGGAAAGGGAACTCCACGGCGCAGGAACAATTCCGCATCGGGGAACTCTACGCTCGTCAGGGGGACTACACAAACGCTACCAAATGGTTGTCGGGTTTGCCGGGTTATGCAAACAAAGCGAGGGCTTATCGTAAAGAAGAGTTGTCCGTCATGAAGGGAGATTCAATGCTGTGGAATGTCAGTTACCTGAAGATGAACAGTATTTACCGCGAATTCTGTCCTTACCTGTACGATCAAACTTTATTGTTTAGTAGTAACCGGCCTATGACTACCAGAACGAAAGCCTTCGGTTGGGACGGAGACTTCTACTCACGCCTGTGGCAGGTTCCGGTATCTCAGTTACAAGCTCAGGGAACTGCTCCCTCTCCGGAACAGGTTGCTAAGGCAAAACAACTAAAAGAATCGCAATCGCAGGATAAGCGTCTGGCCGGGGTCTTTTCCGGCAGCGATGCCGATGCATCACCCAGAACAAGGAGTGCATACCTGAAAGCGGAATACGTAAAAGCGGATGATGCCTTTTCGGGGACATTGATTTCGGGACTGGATAAACTTAACTACAATTCGGGAGGTATCTCCATCGACGGAGAAGGGACGGTTTATTTTTCAGCCAACTATAACAAGCCTGACAAGCACGGGGTTAACCGTATCCGCTTGATGGAAGGGCACTACCAAGACAATGCGATAACAAATGTGAAGGCATTACCCTTTGGTGATCCGCAGAGCTACTCTGTGATGCACCCGGCAATTAACAAAGAAGGCACCATCCTTGTTTTCAGTAGCGACAAGAAGGGTGGCCCCGGCCGGTACGATCTCTATTTCAGCAGGCGACCGGACAAAAATCAATATTGGATGGAACCCTTTGTGGTTCCGGGGCAGGTAAATACTCCCGGTAACGAGGTTTTTCCGTATATCGCCGATGATGGTTATCTCTATTACAGCAGTGATGGCAAAGAGGGTTTGGGAGGTCTGGACATTTACCGGATTAAATTGGAAGATGCTGTTGTAGGTGTTGGAACACCTGAACACCTGCCATCTCCGGTTAATAGTACGAGCGACGATTTCGGATGGACGCAAACCGAAGATGGGAAAGTGGGATATTTCACCTCCGATCGTGTAAGCAGCGAAGACAATATTTATTCGGCCCGATACGATGAAGAAGCCGCCCGTTTGGCTTTGTTGGCAAAACAACCACGCAGCGTGGAAGGTTTGGTTCTCGACCGGCAAACAATGGAGCCTCTCAAAAATGCTACAGTATTCTTGTTGAACAAATGCGACAACAAGGTGTATGTGGCTAAAACCGACGAAGCGGGTAGATATTCGTATCCGGTCACCAAAACCTGCGAAGTGGTTATTCTTGGTACGGATAAGGGATACAGTAAAGATTGTTTAGCCATGAATGTTGTGCTTGATAAAACATCAAAGGAACTGGTTCAGAAGGCACCGCATGATTTGCTGCTGGACAGGTTCCCTCAGGACTTCAAGTGGAAGCTGAGCGATATACATTATGACTTTAACAAGTGGAATATCCGTGCTGATGCCCGTCCGATACTCGATAGTTTGGTTGCTATCCTGAAGACTTACCCGATCAAGGTGGAACTGGGTTCGCATACCGATAGCCGAGGAACGTTTGCATATAACGATGCCTTGTCGCAACGCCGCGCTGAATCTGCCGTTGCCTATATCGTATCAAAAGGCATTGATCCTTCACGAATTACAGCCAAGGGTTACGGAGAACATCAGTTGCTGAATAAATGTGCCGACGGAGTGCCATGTAGTGAGGCGGAGCATCAGGCCAATCGTCGTACGGAAGTTAAGGTGCTGCAAGGTCAGCCTGCCGATATGCCCACCGATTTTGATCCTTTGGAGTATAGTAATGGCGCTGTGATAGAACCAAATAAGTTGCCGACAGGCTTCTTCGATAAGTGTAAATAAAATTCGATTCCAGAATAAGTCAACAGGGTCGTTTCGTAAGAGACGACTCTGTTTGTTTTGTTATCTCATCTGTTTGTCATAGCTTTGCAAAAAAGTTAGCAATGAAAAAGATCGTTTTTTTATCTCTCATACTTATCGTTTTTTTAGCCTCGTGCAAGAAAGATGATGCCGCTCGCGCCAAAGAATATTTGCAAAATGCTCAAACAGCTTTTGTGTCAGGTAACTACAATGTAGCCAAACTCAATCTCGACAGTGTTCACTTGCTTTTTCCCCGTCTGATACCGATGCGTCAGGCTGCCGATACGCTGATGTACAAGGTAGAACTGGCCGAGGCAAAACGCAACCTGATTTTTGCCGATAAGATGTTTCCGTTGCAAAAGCACCTGGCCGATTCACTGCTAAAATCGTTCCATTATGAGAAGAATGCGAAGTATGAAGATGTGGGCCGGTATATCTACAAAACGCAATCTGGCATGAACAGGATTGGGCTCAAAGCATATGTGACCGAGCTGGGCGAGATGACCATCGTGAGCGCTTACACAGGATCGCCGCTGGGATTCACGAAAACAAAAGTGTCAGTGAATGATCTTTTTGCAGAAACGATTGTTGGTAGTGGCGATAGCCGTACGGCATTTGCTAATCAGGGGCAATCGTGGGAGAATGTGAGCTACACCGATCCGGAGATCAACGGAGTGGATAATTTTATTGCGCACAACCTCACGGCAAAAATTGTGGTGACGCTCGAAGGAGGTAAACGCACTTATAGTTATGCTTTGTCGCAGGGAGATAAGCAGGCAATTACCCAATCCTACTATTTAGCCGAAATGTTGAGAAACGTGGTACGTTTGCAAAAGGACATTGAAAAGGCCAAGAACAAAATAACAATCGTTTGCCCCCATTTACGGCTAAATCCGAAGGATCAGTTGCCTGAAAAATTCAGGTAGGATTTTTATTGCTGCGCTTTATAAGCCAACAAAGTATTTTTGAGCAGTTCTACACGGGTCATCGGGCCGACACCACCGGGAACCGGAGTGATGTAAGAACATTTCGGCGATACTTCGTCGAAACGCACGTCACCGGTCAGTTTGAAACCGCTTTTGGTCAGCGTAGAAGGCACACGGGTAGTCCCCACGTCGATCACCACAGCACCCTCTTTCACCATATCTTCTTTCACGAAACCCGGAGAACCGATGGCCGCAATCAAAATATCGGCCTGGAGGCAGATCTCCTTAATGTTTTGCGAACGGCTGTGGCATACGGTAACCGTAGCATCGCCCGGATAGGCTTTTTGCATCATCAGGCCGGCAATGGGCTTACCCACAATGTTGCTACGTCCGATTACCACGCAGTGTTTTCCTTTGGTTTCGATTTTGTAGCGCTCCAAGAGTTCAACGATACCTGCCGGAGTGGCCGAAACCAGCGAAGGCAAACCAATCAGCATTCGTCCCACGTTAATAGGGTGAAATCCGTCGGCATCTTTTGCCGGGTTGATCGCTTCAATGATTTTTTGTTCCGCAATGTGTTTTGGCAATGGTAACTGCACAATAAACCCGGTTACCGAGTTGTCATTGTTGAGTTCTTCTACCTTTGCCAGCAACTCCTCTTCCGTCACGTCATCTTCATAACGAATCAGTGTCGATTCAAAGCCAACCTGCTGGCAGTCTTTGATTTTGTGGGCAACATAGCTTTCGCTACCACCATCGTGACCTACCAGAATTGCTACCAAATGGGGAACTTTTT
>JAUZOL010000176.1 GCA_030706455.1 Bacteroidota bacterium | reverse complement strand
CTTGAAACATTTCGAAAGTTCGGCCGACCAGAATTCCCAACGCTCTTCGCGACTCATGGCATTGAGCTTTTCGATCAACGCTTTGTCGTCTTCGCGGACAGGAACAGGCGCGGTTTGCAGGTAAGCCGTTATATCGTCGGTGGTCGCAAACTGAATCACCGCCTTTTCTGCGGAAACAGTGAGGACAATCAGTTTGTCGAGTTGAATCTGATGTTCGGTCAACAACCGCAGAATGCTCCGCAGCGCAAAATAGGATGCCGTGATGGCAATCTTCTGTCCGCCGATCAGCTCTTTGTGTGTCAGGTAAACAGCCAGATTGCCGGTGCAACGGTCGTCATATATCAGTTTGGCGGCATCGTCGGCCGAAGAGATAAAGCAGGGGCGCGGATGACGGGTGCCTTCTTCGTAACCGATCACCATCTGTACTTCGCCCGATTGCAGCAGCTCCGCAGCCTTTTTTCTCAGTTCTTCCATTGAAAATTTCTTTTTTGCAGATTAACTTGTTCTCTCGTCAACTTGTCGACTCGTTTACTTAATTATCATTGCCTCCTGACCATCAATAATGCTCTGGTCTTGTTGTGCCAGATAGTCAGCTGCCTTTTGGTATTTCGTGTAAGGACCCAGTTCGCGAACGGCCGTCACGGTGCTGTTTACCACGTCGGCCCATTTGGCTCCTTCGGCTGCCGACACCCACGAAAACTGAATGCGGTTCACGTCGATACCCATGAAGTTGAGCAATCCGCGGAAAATCACCCAGCGGCGACGCGCGTGGAAATTTCCCGAGGTATAGTGGCAATCGTTGGGATGACAACCCGAAACGATAATACCGTCGGCACCTTCGGCAAACGCTTTGAGCAGCAGCATGAAGTCGATGCGGCCGGTACACGGAAAGCGGACAATCTTCACGTTGGATGCGTATTTGATACGGCTCGTTCCCGTCAGGTCGGCACCTGCGTAGGTACACCAGTTGCAGACAAACGCAACGATCTTCGGTTCAAATTCAGACATGGTTTTATTTACGATTTAGTCATTTACAATTCTTCGGGACAAGCGACTTCCAAGTCGCTTTATTTGAGATTATATTTTTCAAGCGACTTGGAAGTCGCTTGTCCCGTCACATCATTTTACTCATTCAGCAGCGCCATTACCTCGGCAAACATCTGTTCGTTCGAGAAGCCCTGCATATCGATGGCTTTTGAGCGGCAGAAGGCGACGCAGGTACCGCATCCCTGACACAATCCCGGATTCACTTTCGCCACGGTTTTAATGACACTGCCGTCGCGCCCTTTGATCTCTTCGCGTTCGATGGCATTGTACGGACAAGCCGTCTGGCACATACAGCAGCCCACGCAGGTAGAGAATACCGGAGGGGCCGAACGGTTCACCACGGCAATCAACGGTTCGCGGGTCAGTTCGCTGTTCGAGAAGAGACCGATCACCTTGGCAGCGGCACCCGAGGCCATTCCCACTGTTTCGGGAATATCTTTCGGAGCCTGACAAGCACCGCACAAGAAAATACCTGCCGTGTTGGTTTCTACCGGTTTCAGTTTCGGATGCGCTTCGGCAAAGAACTTATAGGCGTCGTACGACACGTGCATCTTCTGCGCCAGCTCTTCTGCGCCGGGATTGGAAACACCTGCCGTGGCAAGCACTACCATATCGGCTTCAATTTCCACCGGTTTGGATCCAAGCAATGTGTCGGCACCTTTCACGATGTATTTCCCGCCTTTTTCGTAGATGCGGGCTACCCGTCCACGGATATAGTTCACACCGTCGTCTTCGATGGCACGGCGCACAAATTCTTCATAGTTTTTACCGCCTGCACGGATGTCCATGTAAAAGACATACGATTCGCCGTCGTGTACCTTGTGCTGGTAAAGCATGGCATGTTTGGCGGTATACATACAGCATATTTTCGAGCAATAGGGAATGCCTTTGGCCGGATCGCGCGAACCGGAACAGGCGATGAATACAATCTTCTTGGGTATCTGCCCGTCCGACGGGCGGCGGATTTCTCCCAGTGTAGGCCCCGATGCCGAAGCCAGACGTTCGAATTGCAATCCGGTAAGTACGTCAGCATACTTGCCGTAACCATATTCGGGAAAGAAGTCGGTTTTCAGCACGTTGAACCCGGTGGCAATCACCACGGCTCCGATATCTTCGGTAATGAATTGATCGGGAAGGTCGTATTGAATGGCGCCTGTGGGGCATACTTTTTCGCACACCTTACATTTGCCTTTTTGGTAGTAAGTACAATTAGCCCGGTCAATCACCGGTTTGTTGGGCACTGCCTGCGGAAATGGAGTGTAGATCGCCGTACGCATCCCCAATCCTTCGTTAAATTCGCTGGGAATTTTCTTGCTCGGACATTTGGTGGTGCACAATCCGCAGCCGGTACAGAGCTTATAATCCACACTTTTTGCCTTCAGGCGGATAGTAGCTTTGAAGTTACCAATAAAACCGTCGAGGTGTTCCAGTTCGGCATAAGTGTACAGGGTAATATTCGGATGTTGTGCCACCTCCACCATACGGGGAGTGAGGATACATTGCGAACAGTCGAGTGTAGGAAATGTTTCGGAGAGCTGCGACATGTGGCCGCCGATGGAAGGTTCTTTCTCCACCATGATAACCTGTTGGCCCGCATTGGCAATGTCGAGCGCAGCCTGAATACCGGCAATACCGCCACCGATTACCAGCGCTTTCTTGGTAATGGGCACCTTGATCGCGTTCAAAGGCTTGTTTTTCTTCACCTTCTCCACCAGCATCTTCACTAAGTCGATGGCCTTTTCAGTGGTCTGCTCATTCTTTTCGTGCACCCACGAGCAATGCTCGCGCAGGTTCGACATTTCACAGAGATAAGGGTTCAGTCCCGCTTCAGCACAGGCTTTGCGGAACGTCGGTTCGTGCATGCGCGGCGAGCAGGCGCCCACCACAACACCGGTCAGCCCTTTTTCCTTGATGGCGTTTTTGATGAGTGTTTGCCCCGGATCGGAACACATGTATTTGTAGTCGGTGGCAAATTCCACCCCCTCCATTTTTCCGGCTTCGGCAGCTACTTTCTCACAATCGACGGTAGCGCTGATGTTCTCTCCGCAATGGCAAATAAAAACTCCTATTTTCGACATGGTTTCAATTTGAAAATTTGAAAATTTGGGAATTTGAAAATGGAACTACAATCATTCATCCCCTCAAATCGCTAAATTCTCCAAATTATTATTCTTTTTTTCAACACGAAGACGCTAAGGCACCAATATATTTATTTAAGCGACAAATAAATTCGTGTCTTCGTGACTTTGTGTTTAATGCTGTTCCGAAAATTCTACCGGGACAAAATGTTTCTGTAAACCAACCTCTTTCGGACTCAGTCCCACGGCAAGCCCGATGGCCTGGGTAATGTACAGTACCGGTATATCTATTTTTTGTTTCAGGTATTCATTGATTTGCGGACGGCGCATATCGAGATTCGACTGGCACATGGGGCATGCCACGATAATGGCTTCGGCACCACGGTCGGCAGCATCTTTCACAATATTGCCCGATAATTTGGCTACCACGTCAGTACGCGATACGGAAAATCCGGCTCCGCAGCATTCGGTCTTGAACCCCCATGCGATGGGTTCGGCGCCCGAACGTTTCATCAGGATATCCATCGATTGCGGATCCTCCAGGCGGTCGAATTGCAGAATGTTATGAGGGCGAACCAGCAGGCAACCGTAGTAGCAGGCCACTTTGTGACCAAACGGAGTCGTTACTTTCTCTTCCAGACGGTCGGCCACATATTTGTCAATCAGCTGCATCACGTTCAATATTTGCAGGTTGCCACTGATCGGCATTTCTATTATGTCGCTGACACGCTGTTTAAGCGCTTCGTCTTTATTCAGTTCGTGCTGAGTCACCGTCAGGCGGTTGTAGCAGGCGGCACAAGGCACCACAACTTCAGTCATGCCCTGCTTTTCGGCCAATGCCAAAATGCGGGCTGAAAGGGAAAGCGCCAGTTCCTTGTTCATATTGTGAGCAGCCGTAGCACCGCAACAGTTCCAGTCGTTAATCTCGGTCAATTCCAGATCGAATGCTTTGGCAACAGCCAGCACCGATTGCGCATACTCCGAAGAAGAACCCTTCAACGAACAGCCAGGATAAAATCCTAATTTCTTCATAGTTAATCTGTATTAACCGCAAAAGTTATATTCAATCATTATATTTTTTCAACCATTAAGAAATTAAGGAATTTAAAATCTTTCTTCCTCCCCTTAATACCTTAATGGTTAGATTATAAATGCGGTTAGTGTTTTGTTCTTGAGAAAATTCCTTTGATATTTCGGGTTCCTTTAATCATCTCGGGCACCAACGGCAATTTACCTTTGGCATACATTTTCGGAGCCAGCTTCACATCCTGAGTCAGATGGAAGGTGCGCGTCTTGTAACCGGCAATAAGGCCGATTTCGTACAGACGTCCTGTATATTTGATGGAGTCGAGGAAAGCGCGGTGGAAAGCGACGATGTCGCGCGATTGGTGATTGATTTTGTGTTCGCCAGCCGATTTTTCGCGGAGATAATCCATAATCTGAGGAATGTCGATGGACATCGGACAACGTTCGATACAGTTCTGGCACGATACGCAAAGCCATATCGTTTTCGAATTCAACAGTTGCTGAAACAGCTCCTCGTCTCTGGTTTGCAACATGTGCATTACCATACTGGGAGGAAAATCCATTTCGTCGGCTAACTGACAACCGGCACTACATTTACCGCATTGGTAACAGCGATTTACATTCACACCGGTATGTTGCTGCAATTCCAGTATTGATTTTTGGTTGGCTATCATATTGGTTTTTGAAACATTATGCCATCTTGCCGTGCACAATTGTACGAATTGTGTGCAATCCGTGTGATTTTTTCATCAAAATGGCAACTCTACTTTTCACAAAACGATGCAATTTGCAATCTGTAGTTTGCAAACGGCAGCAAAATTAATCCTTTATCCTGATAGTTGTACCTGTTTTGGTTGACCAATTTTATGTTGTAAAACATACTTTTTGCTATTATTGTCAAAAACAGTAATTTATCAACCTACTACTCATGTAGAATCTGCTCAAAAACATATAAACTGTGTAATTTTTAACACAACAAAGGCCTGAATCATCCCAAAATATGACGATTCAGGCCCTAAAATTATTCCTGTTTTATCCTAAAAATGGAGCATCAAGCCTAAAGACACAGCCCTGACATCAGGCCCTTTTCCGCTCTGAAAAATCTTAACCAATCCGTATTTTGCAAAAACGCTGAAATCACCGTAACCAGCCTGAGCAATCAGATCGATAGAAATAGGATTTGTATTCAATCCTTTGTCTTCTACTTTCTTAATGGTATTTCCTTCGGCATCATTGTACTTCACTTTATACGAGCAGAACGTTTTAATGCCTCCTTCTAATCCGGCAGCGACATACGATTTATGATCATGCCCGAAAGTAGGCTGCCATTCAAGCATCAGCGGCAGAGTAAGATGCACGATTTTCAAGCGGCTATATTGGTACTTTATTCCGGCAGGAGCATTATAAACTCCCGTCACTCCATCGACATCCACCAAATGGGTATTGTTGTCGAGACGGAATGTCTTCCAGTTCATCCCCAACCCGGTAGTGATTCCGAACGTGTTCCGGTAAATCGGCAAAATATGTTCGAACAGGTTGATAAACCATTCGGTCGATTGATCGGGTTTGATGGCCAATCCGTTGACATTATTCAGTTTGGAGTGTGAATCATTGGTGATATTTGCATAGGCAATCCCGAAACCTGCATAGTGCGGTTGCATACTATAATTTTTACGATAATACTTCTCTCCATGCTTCTTGTTCAGGAAAGGCAATTGCAGGCCAACTTCTTCCATTACAGTCCATTTTTCATAACTTTTGCCATCACTGAATATCCCTTCGTAAAGTTGTTTGTATGGTACAGAGTCATTGCCCTGGTCACAAACTTTGATTTTTACCTGATCGGCATTATCCTCTATTTTCACTGTCTTATGATTAAAGTGGATAGTGGTATCGACCGGCAATACAGCTGCTTTTGCTCCGAAAACCATTGATACAAGCAAAGCCAGTACGAATACGGTTCTCATTCGTACTACATTCGTTGTTAATGAATAAAATCGTTTCATAGGATAGTTTGTTTATGTGTTATTTCTTTTTCAATAATAGATTCAGGACATCATCTACTTCATCGCTACTCTCCAGATAGACCAGCGTAATTTTATATCCCGACGAGGTAGCATTGTAAAGAATCAGACGATTGAGCCTGCCTTTTCTGGGAAGTTGCAAAATTATCATGGAGAGGTTTCCGCTTGAGATTACCTGTTTCACCTTTTTGGCTCCTTCCTGATCTTTGGCCAGACACTTACGGATAAAATCTCCGGCAGCAGGATCATCACTGATGACAATGCTTTTGAACAGCGACAGGTTATAGTCCCCCAGCATTTCGCCCGAAAGCTCTACCATGGTAACCCCCTTCTTTTTCCCGTAAATATCAAACACCTTGCTGATTTGCAAATCTTTCTGTGCCGCCAGATGCTGTGGCAATGCCAAAGCCATCATCGCAAACAGAAGAAAACAAAGTTTAGTTGAGCGTCTCATTTTATTTTGGTTTTATTAGTTTCCTGAAAATACAGATAGTTGATCTTTTATAACTTGTTCGGTTTTGAACTGCTTTGTTGTTTGTTCCACTTCGTCGGGTCCGGAAGCAATCTCGTTTATCGATTGCATGGCCTCAGCTTTCACCGCAGTTACATCGGTCACTTTTACGCCGTCAACATAAGCATAGCACTGAGGCTGTTCCATCATCAGCGATTTTACCAGAAAAACTCCACCGACTAAAGCAGCCGCTACGCTTGCCCAACGAATCATCGGGATGATTACAGTTTTTTTCGCCGGTTTGACCGCTTGTTTTTCTCCTGCAAAATAT
>JAUZOL010000175.1 GCA_030706455.1 Bacteroidota bacterium | reverse complement strand
GGTAAAGACCTATGACATGCAGTTTGCCCGTAAGACTAACGGTAACTTCGGATTGAACTATCAGTACGGCAAAGTAAATATGCGCCTGAACGGACGTTTGATCGGCACCCGTCTCGAAAAAGACAACTTCAGTTACCTTCGTCCGGGCATCAAATCGACCGATTATTATACTCAGGGTGGATACGCAGCTTCCGACAAAATGTTGCAGTTGCCGGCTTATCTGGTGTTCGACTATTCGATAGGATACGCCTATTCGCAGAAAGTCAATTTCGGGATTACCGCTTCCAACCTTTTGGACGAAAACTATACCGAAAAAGACGGGTACAACATGCCGGGCCGTAGTATTGTGGCAAAACTGTCGTATACGTTTTAATAGATTATAGAACCAAGAATCAAGAACCAAGACAATACGAAAAGTGTTGTGTGTATTGATAATGAGTGAAATATGAAAGCAAAATTATATATTCTTTTCTTTCTGTTGCTTGTTATGCCGGCCGTTTTATTTGCCGGCAATAAAAAGACAGAGGAGGTGAAAAAAGAGATCACCGTGGAGGTCGATTATGGAAAAGCACAGGCTCCGAAAACAGTCAAAGTGGCCTGGTTTTCCGGCATTGCAGTGCTTGGCGCTTTGCAGGAAGCTGCTGAAACGGAAACCCATCCCGTTGGGTCGTATGTGTTTGTGACGGCGATCGATCAGATAAGGGGTGAACGGGGCAAAATGGCCTGGTACTACCGCATCAACGGAGAAACGCCGAAAAAACTGGCGTTGTATCAGATGCTGAAGCCCGGCGATACCGTTAGCTGGCGGTATGTGGAGGATGTCTGCTCGTGGAAAGTGGACAATCCCACGAAAGGCAAATAGGCTTCTTGACGTAGAAAGCGATTACAAAACTATAGAGAGTTTGCGCTTCCGATACTTGACTTTGAAATGCTTCAATCGGCAGATTGTGAGTGTGTTTTGAAGAAAAAGCTTCGGGAGCGCAAATTTGCCGTTTAAATCTAAAATAGGAAACAAACTAACAAGTTGACAAGTAAACAAGTTAATCTGCTGAAGTCAGATTGTCTTTGCTCTTTACTCTTGGTTCTTTTATCTAATAAATATGTCTCATATCACATTTATCACAGGAGGTGCCCGATCGGGTAAAAGCCGCTTTGCGCAGGAGTTGGCCGAACAGCGTAGTGAACATCCCGTTTATCTGGCGACGGCGCGTGTGTGGGATGATGATTTCCGCAAACGTATCGAACGTCATCAGAGCGATCGCGGTCCGCACTGGATCAACATCGAAGAGGAAAAGCAGCTTGCTCAGACTCACGTCGATGGCAAAACCGTGTTGCTCGATTGTGTTACCCTTTGGCTGACGAATATTTTTTTCGACAATGGCTTCGATATGGAAAAATCGCTAACGGAGGCCAAAGCGGAGTGGGGACGTTTTGCCGTAAAAGAGATGGACCTGATTGTGGTGAGCAACGAATTGGGAATGGGCGTACATCCGGTGGAGGAGTCGGCGCGTAAGTTTGCCGATTTGCAGGGATGGATAAATCAGCATATTGCCGCCATGGCCGACGAGGTTTACCTGATGGTGTCGGGCATTCCGGTCAAAATAAAAAAGCAATCATAAACACAAAGACGAAAAGTCACTAAGAGACAATCAATATTTTTCATGTCTTAGTGACTTCGTGTTTGAAATAAACAACATAAAATGACTTTACAGGAACAACTTCAACAAAAAATTGACCTCAAAACCAAACCGGTGGGGGCTTTGGGTACGCTTGAACAGCTTGCATTACAAATCGGTTTGATTCAGAACACGCTAACTCCCTCATTGAATAATCCGTCTCTGTTGGTTTTTGCTGCCGACCACGGACTTTCCGACGAAGGCGTAAGTCCTTATCCGAAAGATGTCACCTGGCAAATGGTGATGAATTTCGTGGCCGGAGGTGCGGCAATCAATGTTTTTTGTCGGCAAAACAATATAAACCTGAAGGTGGTTGATGCCGGTGTCGATTACGATTTTCCGGCAGGCATTCCTGTTGTGGATGCCAAAGTTGCCAGAGGAAGCCGCAACATGCGTCGGGAACCTGCCATGACTGCGGATGAATGTCGTGAGGCCATCCAAAAAGGACGTGACCTTGTGAGCACCGAAGCGGCAAAAGGCTGTAATGTAATTGGATTCGGAGAGATGGGGATTGGAAATACTTCGGCTTCTTCGTTGTTGATGCATCGATTCCTCAATATACCGATCGAAGAATGTATTGGTGCCGGTACCGGTTCGCAGGGTGAACATTTTGCAAAGAAAACGGAAATTCTCAAAGAAGTGTCGGAGAAGTATAATCCGCAGACACCCGAAGAAACGCTGGCAGTTTTCGGTGGATTGGAAATTGCCATGATGGCGGGTGCTATGCTCGAGGCTGCCGATCGGAATATGATTGTGCTGGTGGATGGTTTTATTGCTTCCGCAGCAGCATTGTCGGCGGTAAATATTCAGCCGGAAGCGCGTCAAAAAATGATTTTCTGCCACTCGTCAGACGAGCGCGGACATCAGATGATGCTTAACGGAATGCAGGCAGAGCCGGTATTACATCTTAACCTGCGGTTAGGAGAAGGAACCGGAGCAGCACTGGCTTATCCTTTGGTGCAGGCGGCAGTCAATTTCCTGAACGAGATGGCCAGTTTCGAAGATGCCGGGGTGTTGAATAAAGAGTAACCTGATTGAATGAGCATTCGTGGTTTTTATAGGTTGCATTTTCGGGCGTCTTGTTTCTAAAGTCTTTGTTCTTGATTCTTTTAAAAATGAAAAAACAATTACATATATTTCTCAATGCGATAATGTTTTACACGCGCATTCCGGTTCCGGTGAAAGTGCAGTATTCTGATGAAATACTTAACCGTTCGACCCGTTATTTTCCTTTTGTGGGTTGGGTTGTCGGAGGGATCGGAGCCGGTGTTTATTGGGCGTTGAGCTTTGTGATGCCGGATGCATTGTCTATTTTGCTGAGCATGTTGGCAACCATTTTCGTGACAGGAGCTTTTCATGAGGATGGTTTTGCCGACTTTTGCGACGGAATGGGCGGTGGTTATACACGGGAAAAGATTCTGACTATTATGAAAGATAGTCGTATTGGAACTTACGGAAGCGTAGGGCTGTTGGGGATGCTGGCTACAAAATTTACAGCTTTGCTTTCCATTCATGATTTTTCAATACCATTAGTGCTTTTGGCCGGTCATTCGTTGAGTCGCTTAATGCCGGTAGCCGTGATCTATACCTCTAAATATTCCAGAGAAGATGCTACCAGCAAGACAAAACCTATTGGCAAGAAAGGAAAAGATTATGATTTTGTGATGGCGTTACTTTTTGGTTTGGGCTTGCAATGGTTGATGCCGCTCTCTTATGTGGCTTGTATCATACCGTGCCTGCTACTCACTACCTTTATTTTCAGACGATATATTACAAAAAGAATAGGCGGATATACGGGCGATTGTCTGGGAGCACTTCAACAAATTGCTGAAGTAGAATTTTATCTCGGATTTATTATATATCAAACGCTTATAAAATAAAATGTCTTTGTTGCTTCAGAATGCCAACAAAGGTGTTTAGCAATATTTGACTTAGAATAACCGCTTAGAGTGGAAAATATATACGATTTAGCTAACCAATTATAGATGAAATAAGCAGAATTCGTGAACTTCTGACAGGGATGAAATTCCCGGTTCTTGCGGATTTCATATGATTTTTAAAACTTGATTTATTTTCAATGAAACTGACAGTTGTAAGACACACTAAAGTAGATGTTCCTAAAGGAATTTGTTACGGGGTGACTGATGTGCCTTTGGCGAATTCGGCGCCTGATGAAATAGAGCGTATAACCAGAGAGCTGCAAAAAGAACAATTTGATGCCGTATTTACCAGCCCGTTGAGCCGGTGTCGCTTGTTGGCAGAAGCAATCCGACCCGCACAAGAGCTGATTATTGATCATCGCTTGCTGGAGCTTAATTTCGGAGACTGGGAGATGGTTCCCTGGCAACAAATTTATGACTTGGAATACGGGAAGAAATGGTTTGACAATTATATCTACCTTTCATGCCCCAACGGACAGTCGTATCTGGATATGGCGAATGAATTGAAGTCATTTATTCATGAGCTGCAACAACAAAAATATGATCATGTTCTGATTGTAGCTCATGCAGGCATTATCAGAGTCTTGATGAGTTTAACCCATCAAAGAAGTCCACTGGAGATATTTGACTTACCGGTGGCCTTTGGCGGAATTTTTACATTCAATATTTAATGAAGAACAATTACATCAACATCCCATTACTCGACGAGTCTTTGCGGGCGAAGATTCAGCATAAGCTCGACAACAAAGCCAAACCGGTCGGATCGCTCGGTCGGCTGGAATCGCTGGCCTTGCAGGTGGGAATGATTCAAAACACCCTGAGGCCGGAACTTTCCAAACCGGTGATGCTGACCGTCGCTGCCGATCATGGCATAACTGCCGAAGGGGTAAGTCCCTGTCCGGTAGAGATAACCTGGCAGCAGGTGCACAACTTTTTGAGTGGCGGCGGTGGCATCGGGCTGCTTTCCCGTGTTTACGGCATGGAGTTGTGGGTGGTCGATGCGGGGGTTAATTACCGTTTTGCAGCGCATCCGCGACTGATCGATGCCAAAGTGGCGATGGGTTCTGAAAACTTTTTGCATCAACCAGCAATGAGTCAGGAACAGTGTATGCAGGCTTTCAATAACGGGCGTGACATCGTGCGTCGTTTTGCCAAAGAGGGTAGCAATGTGGTCGGTTTCGGCGAGATGGGAATCGGCAATACCACACCTGCCTCGGCCTTGATGTCGATTATTTGCAATCTTCCTGTTGATGAATGTGTGGGTCCGGGTGCAGGATTGAACAGCGAAGGGGTTCGCCATAAAGCGGATGTGATTAAAATGGCGATTAAACGACATGGTGCGTCTGACGATATTTTCGAGAATCTCGCGCGTTTCGGTGGCTACGAAATTGCAACCATCGCAGGAGGAATGATCGAATCAGCCGTCAACCGTATGGTGATTCTGGTCGATGGCTTCATCACGACTGCGGCTATGCTGGTGGCAAAAGAGATCAATCCTGCTGTACTCAACTACGCTGTTTTTGCCCACGAAGGCGAAGAGCAGGGCCATCGCAAGATGTTACGTCACATGAATGCTTCGGCAGTGCTTCAGTTGGGTCTCCGCCTGGGAGAGGGAACCGGTTCGGCAGTTGCCTATGGCGTGTTGAAAGGTGCTGTGGCTGTTTTATCCGAGATGACCTCGTTCGAAGAAGCACAGGTCATCAATACCAGCCACATCAGATTTAATTAATCATACGAATCATGAGTTGAAAATAGTCCGTTAGGACTTATATATCAATAGAAAATAAATATTGTTCCCAAGGTTCAACCCCATACGGGGTTGCATTAATGCGGGAATTACATTTTCTATTAGCTTCGCTGAACGTTGTTTGATATGTATGACCTACGGTCAAGTTGATGATCGGATGTTTAGTAATTATTTCAACTCCTGATTCGCATTAATCATTAACAACTAACAATTGATCATTAATGAAGTTGCGTCCCGTGATGTTTGTGGGTACCGGTTCGGATGTGGGCAAGAGCGTGATTAACGCTGCTTTTTGCCGCATATTTTTGCAGGATGGTTACCGTCCCGCACCGTTCAAGGCCCAGAATATGTCGCTCAACAGTTATGCCACGCCCGAAGGTTTGGAGATCGGTCGGGCACAGGCGGTGCAGGCTGAAGCATGCGGCATTTCCTGTCGTGCCGATATGAATCCGGTACTTCTCAAGCCTACCAATCATACCTCTTCGCAGGTGGTTTTGAACGGTAAACCGATTGGAAATCAGTCGGCTTTTCAATATTTCAACAAAACCGACCGCATGGAGCTTTTCGACCAGGCGATGGCAGCCTGTAATCGGCTTTTGGCGGAGTACAATCCGTTGGTAATTGAAGGTGCGGGGAGTATTTCGGAGATGAATCTCTGGGATCGCGACATAACCAACATGCGGGTTGCCGAAACGTTGGATGCGCCGACCTACCTGATTGCCGATATCGACCGGGGTGGGGTTTTTGCCAGTGTCTACGGCAGCATCAAGCTGTTGCCCGAAGCCCAGCGTAAGCTGATTAAAGGTGTTATCATTAATAAATTCAGGGGCGATATTGCTCTGTTTGAAGATGGCCGAAAAATGCTGGAGGAGATCAGCGGCGTGCCGGTGGTGGGTGTGATTCCCTGGTTCGACGATATTCATATCGAACAGGAGGATTCGGTGGTGCTCGAACATCGCAAAGAGAAGCAGATTGGTGGCAAGGTGAACGTTGCCGTGGTTTTATTGCGTCACATGTCCAATTTTACCGATTTCAACCGTTTGGAGTTGCATTCGGAGGTGAATCTCTTTTACGCGGCTCACCCGGATGAGTTGAAAGAGGCTGATATCGTGTTGTTGCCGGGTTCTAAAAACACCATTGACGACTTGCGTTATCTGCGTCGTTCGGGCATGGCAAAGGCTCTGCTGCAACATTACGAAGCCGGAAAAGCGGTTTATGGCATTTGCGGTGGTTATCAGATGATGGGCCTTTCGGTGGAAGATCCGCTGGGCATGGAGGGTGACATTGCTGCCGTACCGGGACTTGGCATTTTGCCGGTGCGCACGGTGTTGACGGAAGAAAAGAAGACCGAAGCGTGTCGTTTCTCGTTTCTGGGAAGCGAAGCCGATTGCGATGGTTACGAGATTCATATGGGCGAAACGAAGGCCGATACCCCCAGTCCGCTTTGCACCACCGACAAAGGAATTGCCGACGGCTATTTTCTTTCGGAGAGGAGCTTCGGAACCTATCTGCACGGCTTTTTTGATAATGCCCGCACTATCGACTACATTCTTCATCAGGTACCGGGATATGGGATGAAGAGAGCAGTCACAACCGATTATACTACGTTCAAAAACGAGCAGTACGACAAGCTGGCGGCGCATGTGCGCAGTTGTGTTGATATGGAATACATTTATAAAACGATGCGCGAATGATTGAGGGACACGGTAATGATTTGCATCGTTACGGCGATAAGGTAAAGAGCGATTTCAGTTCGAATGTCGCGGCGCGTCGGGTGCCGGAGGCTCTACTTGTGTTTC
>JAUZOL010000174.1 GCA_030706455.1 Bacteroidota bacterium | reverse complement strand
TAGCCGAAAATGGTTTCAACTCCTTCGGCAACAAACGCTCGCATGAGCGCCTGGCTTCCTGAAATTTGTGATTGACTCATATTTAGTAGATTAAAGAGCAAAGATCCAGAAACAAAGACCTTAAGAAGAGATCATTTCTGGAAGCCCTGCACATTTTTACTTCAATTTATTCTGATTTTATATTTCTCTCGCTGTGAGCGAATTATTTCAACAGCATCCTGCTTCAAACTCGCATTGTTCGTTCTCCGTCTCAAATTCGATGGTAGCATGGTAAATAGCAAACTCCTTGCAAAGATTTCGGATAGAGATTTTAAGGTCCGACAATTCATTAACGCTAATTGCACAACATGTTACAACATGCAACGTGATGATATGCCGTTCTCCGTCCAAAGTCCAGAGATGAACGTCGTGCAAATCCTTCACCTTGTCCAGTTGCTTAATCTTTTCAAGCAGTTTTGGTTCATTTACCTCAGCCGGAACCTTCTGCATCAAAATTTTGAACGAGGCTTTCAGGTTTTTGTAGACATTGGTCAACACCCAGATGGTAATTCCCAATGAAAGGATTGGGTCGAGCACCGGGACATTGACAAACATCATCACCACACTAACAATCAGCACGGCAATCCAGCCCAACACGTCTTCCATAAAGTGCAGCATCACCGCTTTTTCGTTCAGCGAGTTGCCTTTTTTCAACCGAAAGATAGCCGCGCCGTTGACCGCGATCCCCAAAATGGCAAGGAAAAACATTCCCCGCGCATTGGAAACTTCGGGATGAATCACGCGACCGATAGCAGCCTGAATCACAAAAATAGAACCGACCAGCAGCACCACGGAAATAAAGATCGCGCCCAAAAGGGAGAAACGCTTGTATCCGTAGGTGTAATTCAGGTCGCCTTTTTTGTTGGAGAGCCGTTGCAGATACCACGCCACGCCCAGCGAAATACTGTCGCCGAAATCGTGCAAGGCATCCGAAAGGATAGCCACACTATTGGTGAGCAAGCCGCCTACCAGTTCGATGATAGCAAAACCCAGATTCAGGAAAAACGCCGCAACGATATTCCCGCTTGCATGATCGTGATGATGTGAATGGTCGTGTGCCATAAATTCAATGTGCTAATTTCTCAATATGCCCATATGCTAATCAAATCGGAATAAATTGGCATATTGACACATTGGCCTATTTTCAAATTATCCTTACCGCTCCCTTGTCGGCTGAGCTTACCATGCTGGCATAGGCGCGAAGCGCTTTCGAAACCTTGCGATCACGGTCGGCTGGCGTAAAAGCCGCATCGCCACGAGCTTCTTCGGCTTTACGACGGTTCTGCAACTCTTCGTCGCTCACTTTTACGTTGATCGAACGGTTCGGTATATCGATTTCAATGATGTCGCCATCTTTTACCAATCCGATGTTGCCGCCCGAAGCTGCCTCCGGAGAGATATGACCGATCGACAAACCGGAAGTTCCACCAGAGAAACGACCGTCAGTAATCAGAGCGCACTCTTTACCCAGGTGTTTCGATTTGATGTACGAGGTCGGATAGAGCATCTCCTGCATACCGGGGCCCCCTTTCGGACCTTCGTAAGTGATTACCACCACGTCGCCCGAAACGACTTTTCCGCCCAGAATACCGGCACAAGCAGCATCCTGCGAAGTAAACACTTTGGCCGGACCGGAGAATTTCCAGATGCTTTCGTCCACACCGGCAGTTTTGATAACGCAACCGTCCAACGCGATATTGCCCTTCAGAATTCCCAGACCACCATCTTTGGTGTAGGCATGTTCCACGTCGCGGATACATCCGTTTTCGCGGTCGCTGTCCAGTTCGGCAAACTGTTCGTTTTGCGATCCCAACACCAGATTGAAGCGGTTGGCGGGAGCGCTTTTGTATTTATTGATGGCTTTGTCCGAAACAGTCGGACTTTTGATATCGTATTGAGCAATGGCTTCGGCCAGCGTGAGGCCATCGGCGCGGTTTACGGATGTATCGAGCAGACCACCACGATTCAGTTCGGCCAGAATGGCCAGAATACCACCGGCACGGTTTACATCCTGAATATGATATTTTTGCGTATTCGGTGCAACTTTACACAAACAAGGCGTTTTACGCGAAAGAGCATCGATATCGTCCATGGTAAAGTCCACTCCGGCTTCGTGAGCCACGGCCAACAGGTGAAGCACCGTATTGGTAGAACCTCCCATCGCAATATCCAAGGTCATGGCATTGAGCACCGACTTGCGGGTTACGATCGACAGAGGCAACACGCTTTCGTCGTCGTCCTGATAGTATTTGTAGCAATTCTTTACGATCAACTCTGCCGCATCCATAAACAGTTGTTTGCGGTTGGCATGGGTAGCCACAATGGTACCGTTGCCCGGAAGTGCCAGACCGATGGCTTCGTTGAGGCAGTTCATGGAGTTGGCTGTAAACATACCCGAACATGAACCGCAGGTAGGACAAGCGGCGCGTTCTACTTTTTCGAGAACACTTTCGGGAACATTGCTGTCACCTCCCTGCACCATGGCATCGATCAGGTCGAGTTTTTTATCTTCCAACCGACCGGCTTCCATCGGACCGCCGGAAACAAAAACCGTCGGAATATTGAGGCGCATGGCAGCCATCAACATACCCGGAGTAATTTTATCGCAATTGCTGATGCAGATCATGCCGTCGGCCTTGTGGGCATTCACCATGTATTCAACGCTATCGGCAATAATGTCACGCGAAGGAAGCGAATAGAGCATACCATCGTGACCCATGGCGATACCGTCGTCAATAGCGATGGTATTGAATTCGGCAGCAAAACAACCCAACTTCTCGATTTCGGCTTTGATTTCCTGACCGATTTCGTGCAAATGAACATGACCCGGCACAAATTGAGTAAATGAATTAACGATGGCAATAACCGGTTTGCCCATCTGTTCGTCTTTCATTCCGTTGGCACGCCACAAAGAACGTGCTCCAGCCATCAAACGACCTTGCGTTGTTGTGTTGCTTCTGAGTTTCATTGCGTAATTATATTTGTTTTTGTCTGAAATTATAAATTAAAAAGCCCTTCTCATGGATGAGAAAGGCTTCGTTAATTTATTCATATATTATTCAATCTACTACATGCCCCACTCACCCTTTAGGATTTGACTAAAAGGACGACGACGTTCACTAGTAGAATAGAATTGTTCATTATTGACTTGTTTTTGAGAATGCAAAGATAGGCCTTTTTTGTCTTCCTGCAATAATCTTTCAAAAAAAAGTTCCTTAAAACTTCGATTTTGTTTTTTCAGAGCGCCATTTAATAATAGATTGGAAGGTAAAATCCGGCTTATTTCACCTTCATCGCTTCAAAACCCTGTCCGTACACCCCGATAACAGAGCCCTGCGAAACGAACGCTGCCGGATCAATCGATTTGACTAAACGGAATATGGCAACCGATTGGTTTTTACGGGCAATGACCATAATCACCTTCACCGGCTCTTTCGAATACCAGCCTTCACCATTCAAAATCGTTACTCCGCGATGCACTTCGTTGTTGATGCGATCGGCTATCTTTTCATGCTCACGCGAAATAATAAAAAATTGTACCGATTGGCGCACCCCATTCACCACCATATCGACGGAAACCGACATAACGGCCAGCGTTACCAAACCAAAAACCACTTTTTCGAGGCTACCAAGAATAAAATACGAGGAACTGATGATAATCACATCGCAATAGAGCATCGCCCGGCCAAGAGTAATATTGCGACTTTGATTCAGAATTTTTGCAATAATATCGGTGCCTCCGGAACTACCGTTAGAGATAAAGACGATGCCAACCCCCACCCCGGCCATGATACTCCCGAGAATACAGGCCATAAAAGAGTCATTGGGTCCGACAAAAGTACCACGGGGAATAATGGGAATGACAGAAAACAAGAAGGTCAGAACCCCAACTCCGAAAATCGTTTTCAAGCTAAACGACAACCCAATACTGCGAATCGCTATCACCAATAAAATCGCGTTGATAGCAAAATAAGGAATGGAAACCGGGATACCGGTCGCAAAAAAGATCAACGCTCCGATACCCGTTACACCACCACCCGGAATCTGGTGTGGCAGCAAGAATCCTTTCCATGCAAAAGCATAAAGAAGCAAGCCGAACACAATTTGAGCATGATCGCGGATATCGCTGGGGCGCAACCGTAACTTACGAACATCGTCGGGAATGCGGATTCCTTTTATCTTAAGCGGGGAAGTCATATAATGTATTTGTTTTTTAAAGATCAATGTGCAAAATAATAGTTATTTTTGTCTTTCTTTTTGCGTTAAGTCATTGTTTGAATATATTATCGAGACAATGAATTGGGCAGACACAAAGATACAACAAATTGAGAAGGAAAAAATGTCATTATCCATTCAGCATTTAACCAAATATTACGGTCAGCAGGCAGCTCTGAACGATGTCTCTTTTGAACTTCACGAAGGTGAGATAGCCGGATTTCTTGGCCCGAACGGAGCCGGAAAATCAACCCTGATGAAAATTGCCACAGGTTATATCTCCGCAAGCTCAGGAACGGTAACTGTTTGCGGAAAAGAAGTAAGTGAGACGGAGCTTGAAACACGCCGGATGATCGGGTATTTGCCGGAACACAACCCGCTGTATCCTGATCTTTATGTAAAAGAGTATCTTCAGTTTGTGGCAGGAATGTACCATTTGGGCAAACAAAGCAAGAGCCGGGTGGATGAAATGATAGAACGCACGGGCCTGACCGGTGAGTATAAAAAGCGCATAGGTCAGCTATCGAAAGGCTACCGTCAACGTGTCGGGCTGGCGCAGGCGCTGATTCACGATCCCAAGGTGTTGATTCTGGATGAACCGACTACCGGACTCGATCCCAATCAGCTGGCTGAGATAAGAAACCTGATTATTGAAGTCGGGAAAGAGAAAACTGTTCTTTTCTCCACTCACATCATGCAGGAAGTGAAGGCAATTTGCAAACGGGTAATCATTATCAACAATGGCAAACTAGTAGCCGACAGTACGGAAGACAGCCTACTCCACGAAGTTGATAAAGACCGGTTCGGAGCACTTGTTGAATTTGCCGGAGTTATTGTTCCCGACAGGCTCCGTTCCATTCCGGGAGTTCTGCGTGTGGATCCGATTGGTAAAAACACCTTTCAGGTAACAAGCACGGCCGATGTTCGTTCTGACATATTTCGACTGGCCGTAGAGACCAATATACCTCTTTTGACTCTGCAACAGCAAGCGCAAAGTATGGAGGATGTATTCAAAAAATTGACCAACTAAAATATGAAATCTTAACCTGGTTGTTATGTTAACGAAAGCCGACATAAAGCAGTATGCGACAAGATTAACTCCTTTCAAAGGAGTATTCATCTTCATCGTGGTGATGATGACAGCTAACTGGTTTTGGAAATTTTTTGTTCATGATGGCAACTATGATCCGGATGTGACGTTTTTCGGCCTTAATATAACAGCACCTTTCATTTTTGAACAAAGAGAGATTGTGCGGGTTGTCAGTCTGGTTTTCGAATTGTTCAATATTCCCTTTGCCATCAGTCATGGCACCATGTTTGAATTTGCCAACAGGCAGAGCTCTGAAATAGCCTGGGGATGTACAGGTATCAAGCAAGCCTTCATATTTGCCTGCATTATAGCATTCAGCCGTGGCCCATGGAAGCACAAATGGTGGTACATTTTAGCCGGACTGCTTGTTGTTCACATGGTAAATGTGTTAAGAATAACGGTTGTGGGAGTAGTACTGAGCCACGATCCGGGGTCATTCGAAATAGTACACACCTATTTCTTCAAATATATATTTTACCTCATTATCTTCCTGATGTGGGTCATGTGGGAAGAGTATTTTTTCAAGAAAAGCCTTCAAAAAGCAGAAAAAACCGGAGCTACTGTCAGTTAGTAAAACTCCGGCTTTAGATTTATTTCCTTTCTTCGAGTAACTGTTTTATTTCAGGCAGGAGACGATCAATATCGCCCGCCCCAAACGTTGCCAGCACATCAAAATTTTTCTTTTTTGCAAGAATACCGAGCAACTCCTGCTTGGTGCAAAGTGTCTTCTTTTTGGTCGTAATCCGGTCAAAAATAATTTGGGATGTAACCCCCGGTATCGGTTGCTCGCGGGCAGGATAGATATCGAGCAAAATAACCTCATCAAGCAGAGACAGCGCCTCAGCAAAACCCTCAGCAAAATCGCGGGTACGGGTATAGAGGTGCGGCTGAAAAATACCACACACTTTGCGTCCGCCATATACCTTCTTGATTGAACTGATACTTGTTTTCAGCTCCGTTGGATGATGCGCATAGTCATCAATAAAAACCACCTTGTCGCTCTTGTATTGAATATCAAAACGACGGTGAATCCCCTTGAACGATGCCATTCCGGCTTTCAGTTCTTCGGCTGTTGCACCAGCCAACCAGGCCAGAGCCATTGCCGCAGTTCCGTTTTCCACATTCACCGGAACAGGAACTCCGAGACGTATATTATGAATTTCTTCGGTCGGCGTATGAAAATCGAATATGATTTCACCATTGGAAATCCGAATATTGGTAGCTTTGAAATCTGCATCCTGATCGACTGCATACGTATAGCATTTCACAGTCGGATGCACACGGGGAGTTAAATCAGCTTCTTTTTTGACGATTAAATAGCCACCTTCACGAACTAACGAGGTGAAGTGCTCAAAGCTCTCGCGGAATGCTTCCGGTGTCCCGTAAATATCAAGGTGATCGGGATCAGCAGCCGTAATAACGGCCATGTAAGGTGTAAGTTGATGGAACGAACGATCGTATTCATCAGCTTCAATCACAACATAATCACTCTTTTGAGATAGCAAAAGGTTGGTGGTATAGTTTTTGGAAATTCCTCCCAAAAAAGCATTGCAATCCACATGCGACTCTTTGAGCAGGTGCGCCGTCATAGTCGATGTGGTGGTTTTGCCGTGTGTTCCGGCAATACAAATACCCCGTTGCTGACGGGTAATCTCGCCCAGCACCTGCGCTCTTTTGAGGAGTTTGAATCCGTGACGTTCAAATCAAAGCCGTTCCGCGTTGTCGTCTGGATCGGCATGTGTGTAAACTACTTTGTTATTGTCGGGTTGCTTATATAAAGTGGGGTTTAAAGAGTCCTCTTCTTCAGATTGGATGTCAATTAATTCTT
>JAUZOL010000173.1 GCA_030706455.1 Bacteroidota bacterium | reverse complement strand
CATTGCTTGCTTTTACTGCTGCTTCGTAGCCCGAAACAGCCTCTTTGGAGATAAATCCAAAGGTTTTGTCAATGTTAATGCTGATGTTTCCCATTTGATGTGTGTTATTTGAAATTGATGTGAGTAAAATGAATTAACGTATCAATTCAGTGAGTGCTCTTACCTGAAGAATGGGAGATGCTCTGTTGTACAGTACATTATAAACAAATTCCATGATGGGCATCTTTACGTGGTAGCACTCGTTAATTTCTTTGATACATTTTGTGCCGTAATAGCCTTCGGCGATCATTTCCATTTCGAGTTGGGCGGTTTTAACCGAATATCCTTTCCCGATCATGGTGCCGAAAGTGCGGTTACGACTGAACTTGGAATAGGCTGTTACCAGCAGGTCACCCAGATAGGCCGATTCGTCGATGCTGCGGTGCAGGGGATGAACTGCGTTACAAAAACGCTGCATTTCCTGGATGGCGTTCGAAATAAGAACAGCCTGAAAGTTGTCACCATATTTCAAGCCGTGGCAAATGCCGGCGGCAATAGAATAAACGTTTTTAAGTACCGAAGCATATTCAATGCCGGTAACATCGTCGGTGGTGCTGGTTTTGATGTAATTGTTGGTAAATACGCAGGCCAGTTTACGCGCTTTTTCACGGTTGCTGCATGCGATTGTCAGATATGACAAACGTTCCAGTGCCACTTCTTCAGCGTGACACGGACCTGCAAGAACTACCAGGTTATCCTTTGGTACCGACAGAAATTGCTGGAAATAATCGGTGACGATTAAGTTTTCATCCGGCACAATTCCTTTGATAGCAGTAACGACGGTCTTGGTTTTCAACGACTGACGTAACTTCTTCAGGTGCATCTTCAGAAATGGAGACGGAGTGGCAAAAATCAGCGTGTCCGAGTTTTTTACCACTTCGTTTATCTTGCTTGTGAAGTTGATGCGGTCGGTGTCAAATTTGAGTCCCGTCAGGTATGAAGGGTTCTTGCTCAACCGCAAAAATTCGTCGATCTGATCCTGACGACGCATGTACCAGTTGATGCTATCCTGAGAACTTAAGAGAATTTTAGCTATGGCAGTTGCCCAACTTCCACCTCCGCAGACGGCAATTCGTCCGGGAGAATACTCGGAGCACTGTTTTTCACTATCGGTCGCCATATCAACGGTTGTTAGCGTTTTCAACCCACAAAGTTACTTCTTCTTTGGTCGGGTTGGTCAGTCCTAATTTGAGTTTTTTATTGAGTCCGCACAAATCCTGATGAAGTTTGTTCGGGTTTTGATCTTTCAAAGCTGCAACGGTTATAAAACCTGCTTTATTGACAGTTTCTACCCATGCTTCCGGAATACCAATTGACATAAACGTTTCGGCGCTGTCTTTGCGAATTACCTTTTCGGGGCGCATTTGAGGGAAGAGCAATACTTCCTGAATCGCCACCTGATTGGTCATCAACATCACCAGACGGTCCATCCCGATACCCATACCTGATGTGGGAGGCATGCCGTATTCGAGTGCGCGCAAAAAGTCCTGATCAATAAACATTGCTTCGTCGTCGCCTTTTTCGCTCAGACGCAATTGTTCTTCGAAACGGGCGCGTTGATCGATCGGGTCGTTTAGCTCTGAATATGCGTTGGCCAACTCTTTGCCGTTTACCATCAGTTCGAAACGTTCGGTCAGTTCCGGATTGTTGCGGTGGCGTTTACAGAGTGGCGACATTTCGATGGGATAGTCGGTGATAAAGGTCGGCTGAATGTAGTTGCCTTCGCACTTTTCGCCGAAAATTTCGTCGATTAGTTTACCTTTACCCATGGTGTCGTTGGCTTCGATGCCCAGTTGCTTGCATACGTCGCGCAGCTGTTCTTCGTTCATGCCGTTGATGTCGATGCCGGTATGTTCCTTGATGGCGTCGATCATGGTGATGCGTTTGAACGGACGTTGGAAGCTGATGGTTTTGTCACCCACCGTTACTTCAGAAGTACCGTTTACATCCAGACAGATCTTTTCGATCATGGCCTCGGTGAAATCCATCATCCAGTTGTAATCCTTGTAGGAAACATAGATTTCCATGGCCGTAAACTCAGGGTTGTGAGTACGGTCCATACCTTCGTTACGGAAATTGCGCGAGAATTCGTACACACCTTCAAAACCGCCTACAATAAGGCGTTTCAAATAGAGCTCGTTGGCAATACGCAGGTACAACGGAATATCCAATGCGTTGTGGTGCGTGATGAACGGACGTGCAGAAGCGCCGCCGGGAATAGGTTGAAGTACAGGAGTATCCACTTCTACATAACCCTGTTCGTTGAAGAAGTTACGCATGGAGTTGAATACCTTGGTACGTTTGAGGAAAATATCTCTCACTCCGTCGTTTACCACGAGGTCGACGTAGCGTTGACGGTAGCGTTGCTCGGGATCCTCGAAAGCATCGTAAGCCACGCCGTCTTTGTATTTAACGATAGGAAGCGGACGAAGCGATTTGCTCAATACGGTCAATTCCTGAGCATGAACCGAAATTTCGCCCATTTGTGTACGGAAAACATACCCTTTGATGCCGATAAAGTCACCGATGTCAAGCAGTTTTTTAAAAACGACATTGTACATGGTTTTTTCTTCGTCGGTGCTGATGTCGTCGCGGGTAATATATATCTGAATGCGACCGGCAGAGTCCTGAAGTTCTACAAATGAGGCTTTTCCCATTATGCGACGGCTCATGATACGGCCGGCGATAGTTACTTCACGTTGCGGTGCATCATCCTGATAGGTAGATTTGATGTTATCCGAAAGAGCCGTAACCTGATAAGCTGCGGCGGGGTAGGGTTCTATTCCCAGAGCTCTGAGTCCGTTTAAGCTTTCACGGCGCAGTTGCTCTTGTTCGCTAAGTTCCATAGGTTTATAAGTCAGTCAATATTAGTTGCGCAAAGATACAATTTTTTGGGCAAAAGCGGATGGAATTGGGCTACAATGTGCTAATGTGCCAATATGCTAATATGCCAATTGAATCTGAATTTGATCGGGAGATGGCAGCAATGGCGTATGCTCCTACATCATCTGTGCGTAAGAAACGGCGTTAGCCGTTACCCAATAATAACGCCCCGATTTATCGGGGTGTGGAATAGCCGAACAAAGAGCTAAACGCTGTCAGGCGTTTCCATGATAAGGGGCTGTTTGCTAAGCTTAGCTACACATACGGCTTGGGCTCGTTTTGCAAAAGTGAACTGGCGATGCGCCAGCAACGTGCTATTGGTTGTTTTTTTCTTTAATTTCATTTATCATACTGTCAAATTTCTCTGTTAGATTATTCTTAGCCGTAATATTATCAGTTGTTTGTATATCTACTACAAAATTGGCAAGGTGTCTAGGTAAGCTGCTTTGAACATATTTTACTCCATCTTCTATTTTGGCTTTTTCTAATAGAAGTATAAATATTAGAAAGTTATGAATGTCTTCCATTATTGTAAAAAAATCACGGCTCATTTTTATAACTTTCCTTCTGTCAAACTGAAGAACAGTCTCGTAGTATGAATTGAAGTTTACGCTTATGTGTCCCGAAACATTATTTCTTATTCGTCCAATTTCACTTGAATACTTGTATTCTTGTTTGAAATATTTTAGTTTTTCCGTGATAGATTTATATTTTTCTTTTACACTCTCGTCTCGTTGGTTAACATGTTCATTCAAGAATTTGCTGTATTTATTATATGTAATCAATACCTCATAAATTGTCAGATAAATGCTTTTTACAAAAAAGATTTCTTCCCAACGATACTTTGGTGATTCTATCTGTTTTATTGCGACAATCAAGTCTAATTCGGAAATTGCAAATAAAGCACTTATTTTGAGGAAATTTTCTAAGTCTTCATGTGATATTGATGTAAAAATAGTTTTCCTCCATTGATTATCATCAAGTTGTCTTTTAAGCTCCTCTAGAAATTCAAATAATGAAACTAGCCTTTCATTGGCAACGGTTATATTTATTTTTTCTTCCATCTCCTAATTTTAAACTCTTTATGTTTTCAGAATTTGTTAGTTGAGTCTCCATCGTCGATGCGCTTTTGTAAAGTGTACTCATGTCAAGTCCTACTCGTTCTGCTTTTCGGTAATTTTCTATTTTAGCTCTATTTAATCAGTCTTTTATACTTTATGAGTTATTTATCAAAACGTGTTCGGAATAGCTTAAATTAAATATTGTCTGATGTGTTTGGTTTTGCAAATATAGCTTTTTGAAAAGGTAAAGAACGATTGTTGTGAGAAAATTTTAATAGATCTTAGGTTAAAAGTTTAGTCTGCCTTCTGGTGTTTATTATGGTAAATAGTTTCTTTTTGGGGTTGAAATGAGAGAAAATCCTTTAAGGTGCTTTCAGTAGTTATTTATGCTTTATTGTAGCTGATTTTTTGGAATCGCTCATCCCGTGATGGTATATTTGTAGCCCTTTTACGAAACATGTTTTATGGGAGTGTTTTACTTTAATACTTGTTTGGTATGAGAACTATATTATTCATTTCTATTTGTTTACTGTTACAATCTTCAGTTATGCAACATAAAGATTTAACTCCTGAAGAACAATATGTGATTCTTCATAAGGGGACGGAACGCCCTTTTACGGGCAAATTATTGAATGTGAAGGCGAAAGGTACTTACGTGTGTAAACAATGCGGAGCGCCGCTGTACAGGTCTGAAAGCAAGTTTGAATCGCATTGCGGATGGCCCAGTTTTGATGATGAGATTCCCGGAGCTGTTCTGCGTACTCCCGATGCCGACGGTCAACGTACAGAAATAACCTGTGCCAAATGCGGAGCGCATCTGGGGCACGTATTCTTGAATGAAGGTTTTACCGCAAAAAACACCCGTCATTGCGTTAACTCCATTTCTATGAATTTTATTCCTGACGATAAACAGTCTTTTCAGAAAGCATGGTTTGCTTCCGGCTGTTTCTGGGGAACGGAGTATTATTTCAGCAAGGCAAAAGGAGTGATTGAAACCACGGTTGGCTTTATGGGAGGGCATGTCGATCATCCGTCATACAAACAGGTGTGCACCGGCGAAACGGGACATCTGGAAACGACCGAGATTGTGTTCGATCCGCAACAAACCAGTTACGAAGAGTTGGTGAAATTATTCTTCGAAACACATGATTTTACACAAACCAATGGGCAGGGGCCGGACATCGGACCGCAATATCTTTCGGCTATCTTTTATGCCAATGAGGAACAGAAAGCCATTGCAGAAAAATATATCCGGATATTGACCGAAAAAGGATATAAAGTGGCTACCACATTGCGTCCCGCAGCACCTTTCTGGCCGGCTGAGGATTACCATCAGGATTACTACGACCACAAGGGTACAACGCCTTATTGCCATATCTATCGCAAGATATTCTAAACAACAAAGAGCCGGAAAATTCAATTGATTTTCCGGCTCTTTTATTTTACACGTGTTTGCTAAGTGCTGTGGCTCTTTTAGCGCACATCCATTATTTGGTTGTAAGCTTCCTCTTTTCTTGCCTTTTTGCCATGTCCGAAAGTAAGTGCCAGTCCGATGTGAGCATCAACATATTTCGAATTGTACGGGATGCCATCTTTAGTGAAGTAGGCAGGTACGTAATCGCTGGCAAAGTATAGGTTAAACGGCCCTCCAATCAGGTTTACTCCAAGTCCAAAGGTGCCTAATCTGCCATTAATCGCTCCATAGCTAAACGATGTATTGAAGAAGTAGAACGGACGAAAATTGACAGAGCCCGTTAGTTCGGAGTATTTGTAGTTGCCGCCGAGGGTGTTTTCCCAAAGAAGCCCGAGACTGATCTTATTTTTCAATAGACCATATTCGGCACCCAAACGAGCTTTGGCCGTCAGGTAAGTGGTATATCCGGTTCCGTTGCCGGAATAGGTAAATGCATTTTTCAGCGAATCTTCCATCTGTTTGCCATAGTCATTGTTGTCTCCATTGATTTTGAAATCCATTCCGGTAAACGTGGCTTTGTAGGTCATATCCGCTTTCCAACTAGTCTTTTTCCAACGAATAAATCCCAAGTCGGAAAGAGATGCAGAAAGTGTGAAGTTGTCCTGTAGTTTATATACGACACCCAAATCAGTCGCCAACCCCCATCCAATGGGCGTTTGCAATGCTTCTTTTGTTAGTAATTCATTAGGAGTGCCGTCTGAGTTTTGCGAAATATTGTATGGCGTTGTAATCCTTCCATAACCGTTACCCGTGAGTATTGCCGATTGTTTGTCGACGCTTAGATGCAGTTTGCTGAATTTAGCGTCTGCATGAGCCTCGCCTAACAGGAATTTTACTTTGCCTCCAATTGTCAGTTTGCTGTTGACAGACCGCGTAAATCCCACTGAAGTTTCAAGATAAGCCGTCACGTTTGCCCGTAGCGACTGGAAATTGAAGTTGTTGACTCCGGTTGTGTCGGGCGTGCCTTTCAGTAATAGCTTTAGTAAATCTTTGGGAATGCCGACAGAGCTTTCAATTCGTTGATTGACGCCGAATGTGAAGTAGTTGTTACGGGCTTTGAAACCGAAGCCCAGCAGCTGTTGATCGTAATTCAGGTTGATGTCTGTGGTGGGTTGCAGAACTTTCAGAAAAGCATCTCTGTCTGCATCGGGGTGAAAAGGCGTAATTAATTTCCCGTTTTGCTTAAAAAAGAGATCTGCGGCAGAAACCGAATTATTACCGGCCCAAATGTTGATGCTGGATAATATTGGCAGATCCAGATACCATGTTTGCGTTGGTGTAAAAGCCGGGTTCAGTGAATTTCGGAATGGAACGTTTTCCATGAAATATAGGGTATTGCCTTGTGAACGGGCCAGAGGGGAATCTGTGAGAAAAACAGACAGGAACAAGAGAAATATTCCGGCTTTTTTAAGAGAATGCATATATGAGAATTTTATTTTGACGTAAATTTATTTGAGCTGATACAAGGATGAACAACAGTTAGTTATCGTTTAATTTTGCGCTTCCTTTGACGTAAGCACATAGCTTGACTTTGATAAAATCGGTAGAGGTTAGCGTGAGAGGCGTTGTGAGATCTTTCCCTGCAAGCGAATAACTGAGTTTGATGTACTGCGCTTTTTTTAGATCTGTTGCTGAATATGCCAGACTTAGTTGCTGATCCGTCGTGGCTGAAGTCTGAGTTGCTTGCCCTGTCGTGTTGTCGATATTCAGGGTTGTGTTGAGTGTCAGGTTCTGCGTTGTGGAAAAAGGTTGTTTGTTCGCATCAAGCAGGGTTAATCCAATGGCTATTTTGGTGGATGTAAAGTTGTTGGCAATCAACCAGAGCTTGACGTT
>JAUZOL010000172.1 GCA_030706455.1 Bacteroidota bacterium | reverse complement strand
GCAGTTCACAGTTTAGGCTTTCGAGGAAAGAGCTTACAACCAAATGAGAATCGGCATAGTTTCCATTTGATTTTTTGCACAACCGCGAAGCTGTTTGTAATTCAAGCAGTTTTTATGTTTTTACGTTCTCTTTGTATCCGTGCTTATTTACTTTGTTCCGGAATTAAATGTTTGGGAATAATGGCGTTGCTGATGTTTTGCAGCCCGCTTTTTGCCCAGCTCGATTCCGTTCAGCGCATCCGCGAAGTGGTGGTTACTGCTACACCTATGCCTCATATCAGCCAGACGGTGACTCCCGTTCAGGTTTTCGATAAAAATTCCATTCAACAATTCAATGTGCTTCAGCTTTCGGATGTGGTGAAACATTTTACCGGCGTGACGGTGAAGGATTACGGGGGAGTAGGGGGCTTAAAGACTGTTTCCATCAGAGGATTGGGCGCTTCGCATACCGGCGTGAGTTACGATGGGGTAATGATGGGCGATATCCAAAACGGACAGGTGGATCTGGGCCGAATGAACCTCTCCAATGTTGACGAAGTAGCGCTGGCCAATGGCAGTAATGCCGATTTGCTGCAAAGCGCGAGAGCTATGTCCGCCGGAGGTTTACTGACAGTGCAGAGTGCAAAACCGAAACTGGACAGCCTTCATCTGATGAAAACAGATGCTACGATCACTGGCGGTTCTTTCGGTTTGTTGCATCCTGCGATAGTGCTTCAGAACAGACTTTCAGGCAAACTTCTTTCTTCGGTTATTGCCGATTATCAGTACACCAACGGACGTTACCCGTTTACGTTTCAGAATGGAAATTTGCTGGAGCATTACAAACGCACCAACAGCGACGTAAAGACTTTTCACGGGGAAGCCAATCTCTATTATCAGCCGGCTGAAGGTCGCGATTGGACCTTCAAAGGTTATGCCTATACCAGCACGCGGGGACTACCGGGAGCAGTAATTCTTTATAATCCGTTTGCAGCTGCCGGTCAGCGTTTGTGGGAAAACGATTACTTTATGCAATTGCAGTATAAGGTTGCTCTCTCTTCCACAACCCAATGGAAAACAAGCCTGAAAGCGGATTATTCGGATACCCGTTATGTGGATCCGTATTTTCTGAACTCTACCGGCGGCCTTGATGATCGCTACTACCAACAGGAGTATTACCTGACATCTTCTCTTTTCAAAAAGATATCAGACCGGTTGAATGCTTCGGCTGCCCTTGATGCACAGTTGAATCATCTGACCTCTAATATGACAGACTTCCCGACGCCGACCCGTTTTACCGCTTATGGACATGTAACAGGGCGTTATACGTCATCGGCTCTTAAAGTAGAGGCCTCTTTGCTGGCTACAATTCTTACCGAACATGTTGTACAGGGAACGGCGGCCAATGGGCACAATCGCCTTTCTCCACTGGTTTCTGTTGCATGGCTTCCGTTGAAGGATGACCGCTTGCAATTGCGCGGATTCTACAAGGAGACTTTCCGAATGCCCACGTTCAATGATCTTTATTACAGTAGCATTGGAAATAAGGATTTGAAGCCCGAAACTGCCCATCAGTGGAATGCCGGTATTTCTTATCAGAAAAAAACACCGGATGGTTATTTGGCTTTGTCGCTCGACGGTTATTACAACCGGGTGTTGAACAAAATTATCGCGGTGCCGGCCAAAGACTTGTTCGTGTGGTCGATGCTGAATCTCGGACTGGTAGAGACTACCGGCGCGGATGTGTCCGCGCGTGGCGGGTATAACTGCTCCCGTTCGTTGCACCTGACGATGGATGTGTCGTATACCTATCAACATGCCGTGGATAAAAGCAATCTGGTCAGCTCTTCGTATGGCCAGCTGATAGCGTATAGTCCCGAGCACTCGGGCGTGGCGACCCTCAGCGTACTTACTCCGCTGATGAACGGTTCTGTCAATTGCATTTTCTCCGGTTACCGCTATGATTTGAGCCATTCGGTTATCGACGGTTATGCCGAAACCAGTGTGGCGCTCTGGCGTTCGTTTGTGCTGCACCACCTAACTACAGACCTGAAACTGGAAGTGCTGAACCTGACTGACGAACAGTATGTAATCGTGAAAAATTACCCGATGCCCGGCCGTTCGTGGCGCGTGAGTGTCGGAGTGAAGTTTTGAAATTAGAAATCAATTAAATAAAAGTGTGTTATGCAACAATTTAAACTCTTCTTTTTCTTTTTGGCGGCAGTAAGTAGCCTGGCGCTGACTTCATGTACCAAAGACGAAACCACTGTGGCTTCCAATGGTAGCGTCTACGTGTTGAATCAGGGCACAATGAACTACAACAACAGTACGGTAACCTCTTACAATATTGACAAAGCAACCTCTACCATCGACTGGTACAAGGCTCAAAACGGAGTCGGACTGGGTGATACAGGTAATGATATGGCAGTATATGGTGGTAAAATCTACATTGTGGTAAATGTTTCGAGTGTGTTGACGGTTACCGACCTGAATGGAAAGTTCCTGAAAACGATCAGTTTCCAAAACGGTAGCTCTGCCCGTCAGCCCCGTTGTATTGCTTTCAATAAAAATAAAGCGTATGTATGCTCTTTCGACGGTTCGGTTGCCCGTATCGATACCACCAGTTTGAGCATTGAAGCCTATGCCACTGCCGGAGAAAATCCGGATGGTATTTGTGTTGCAAATAATAATCTGTATGTTTCCAATTCCGGCGGCATGAACTATATGACAGGTAATTATGGAACTACAGTGTCTGTTATTAATATTAGTTCATTTACCGAGACCCAGAAAATTACTGTAAATATGAACCCATTTACCATTCATACAGGCGACGATGGCAATGTTTATGTTCTTTCGCATGGTAACTATGGTTCTATCGGATCAGAGATACAAATGATTAATCCGCAAACCAATACAGTTGCTAAGACCTATGCCAACTCTTCTGCAGCTGATTTTGCACTTTCAGGTTCGAAACTCTTATTCTGTAACTACGATTATGCGGCAAAGGCATCGGTGATTAAAGTTATGGATGTTTCAACCGGTGCAATTAGTAATTTCATTACAGATGGAACCACAGTGCCGTCAGCAAGCAGTATTGCAGTCAATCCGTCCAATGGCGATGTATATGTGACTTCATCGGCAGCCGACTATGTTTCTAACGGAACAGTCTATTGCTTCGGTTCGACAGGTAAGCTGAAATTCTCTTTCGCCAGCGGTGTCAATCCCTGGAAAGTGGTGTTTGTGAGATAAAACTTATTGCCGGAATGTACGGAAAACAGGCTAAAAATATTTTTGTTTAGTGTTGATGGGTTGTCTGTTGTGAAACAAACGCTTATCGCCCGGACCAGCTCCGGTGTAAATAGAAAAGGATGCCTAACCGGCATCCTTTTTTTATGGGACAAGACAGTCTTGTTTTTCTACCCCAAACCCCTAAAGGGGCTGTAAATCTGGGTTTTTATTGGCGTAAAATCCCCTTAAGGGGTTTGGGGTAAAAAAAATAAAAATCTGCTTTTGAATCGTAAATCGTTATAAAACAATATCTTTTATGAGATGGTCTTGTCGTTTTAATGCCTCGTCCCGTCGGATTTGCAAATCTGACGGGACGAGGCATCTTAATCGATATTTCTACCAGAATTTCACTTTTCCGCAGCTAAAAAGTGCTCCGCTAGGAGCGAAATTATGGTAGAATATGGATTTGAGGTGGAACGGAATTTTAATTCTTATACCTCAGCCACTTCCACATCTCTTTCCATGAGGGCTTTTTGCCGTACATCAGGATGCCTGTGCGGTAGATTTTTCCGGCCAGCCAGGTGGTGCCGATAAAAGTAATTACCAACAGACCTACAGATAGCAGCTTTTCCCATAAAGGAACGTCGAACGGAAGGCGCACCATCATCACAATGGGCGAAGTGAAGGGGATGATCGAGCACCAGAAAGCCAGCGGGCCGTCGGGGTTTTCGATGCTGTATATGGCCGCATAAAAAGCAAACAGAATGGGAATGGTGATGGGCATCATAAACTGTTGCGTGTCGGTTTCGTTGTCGACCGCTGAGCCGACGGCAGCAAACAGTGAGGCGTAGAGCAAATATCCTCCCAAAAAATAGAAGATGAAGTATGAGACGATTTCTACCAGATTGATGCCTTGCAAGCCCTGAAAAACCGTCATCATTGCCTGCTGAGCTCCGCTGGTGGAGGCGCCTTGTAGCTGTGCTCCTGCCTGCAGGTTGCTAATGCTGGTGCCGAAGAGCGCAAAGCCTGCAATGTTTGAAATAATCAGCGTGAGTACTATCCAGAGCAGAAACTGCGTGAGCCCAACCAACGCGATACCGATGATCTTGCCCATCATCAGCTCAAAAGGTTTGACGGAAGAGATAATCACCTCCACGATGCGGTTGGTCTTTTCTTCTACCACGCCCCGCATCACCTGCACCCCGTACATGAAAATAAACATGTATATGAGGAAAGTGGAGAGACCTCCGATGATGGTTGCTACAATGGATGATGTCACTTTGGAGTTTCCCTTCTCGTCCAGTTTGATAGTGGTTACGTCGATCTTGGTACGTGCTTTTTCTACCATTTGCTTGATATTTGCCACATGGTAAGCATCCAGTTTCTTGTTTTCCACGTATTCGCTCAGTTGCCGCGAAACTGTCGATTCGAGTTCTATCCCCACCTGTTTTTCAGAATAGAGAGTGGCTGCCGTGGAATCTCTGACTAAGTCTCCTTTAATCAGCAGAACGGCGTAGAAATCTTTCTTCAGTTGCGAGTTTCCGATGTTTTGTATCCGTTCCTGTACCGGCACAAACACGTATTGCTTGTCCGATTTCAGCACCTTGCCGTACTCGTTGGTAAAATCAACAATGGCAATTTTTTTTGTCTCGTTGTCCTTGATACCCGATAGCCAGAGCGGAACCATGATAAGCGCCGCAAAGAGGAGCGGCGAAAGGAAAGTCATGATGATGAACGACTTCTTGGCAACACGGGTAGTGTATTCCCGGCGGATGATAATTCCTATTTTATTCATAATGGCTAAATGTCAATGGTTAATTATTAATGATTAATGGTTAATAAGAAACCATTACTTTAGGTTTGATTTGGTTGTTTTGAGAATGCTTGTTATCAGTTTGATAAGTTCAATCGCATCATTATTGATGCTGTTGAATTGTTCGAAATTTATAAATTCGGTTGCATGCAATAATTCCAACCAATAAATGGTCTCGTTAATTTCTTTTTGAGCGATTGCCATTTTGTGCTTGAAATCATTTTTTGTTTCAGCATGTTCGGCTTCGCGAATCATGGCTCCAACACTCGTTCCGCTACGTAATATCTGTTTGGATAAAACAGTCTCTTTTTTGCTGTCGATAAGATGCCTCCTGAGGTTTACAATTCTTACAGCAAAATCAAAACTCTTATCTTTTACAATATTCTCTTTCATATTTCCATTAATCATTAACAATTAACCATTAACAGTTTGAATAAAGATTTCGTTCATGCTGGGCAGCAATTCTTCGAAGGCCACAATAGAATGAGTTTCCATTATCGATTTCAGGCATTCGTTGGCTGATAATCCGGTAGATTGAATGCGCAATTCGGTATTACGGTTCTTCTGTTCGCTGGCCAGAATCTCGAAGGGCAACCGGGCAATGTCAGCATGTTCGGTTCCGGCAATGGTAACCCGGTAGATGTGAGAGCGGAATTGCTCCCTGATTTCATGAACGTTACCCTGAAGTACCACCTGCGATTTGTTGATGAGTGAAATGTCGTCGCAAAGCGCTTCCACCGATTCCATGTTGTGCGTGGAGAAAATAATGGTGGCACCTTTGTCGCGGAGAGCCAGCATTTCGCGTTTCAGCAGATCGGCATTCACCGGGTCGAAACCGCTGAAAGGTTCGTCGAAAATCAGGAGCTCAGGTTCGTGCAGTACGGTGGTGATGAACTGCACTTTCTGCTGCATTCCCTTTGAGAGCTCCTCCACTTTTTTGTTCCACCATGCCTGTATCTCGAATTTCTCGAACCACATTTTTAGTCGCTCCATGGCATCGTGTTTCGAAAGGCCTTTCAATTGAGCCAGATAAAGCGCCTGTTCGCCCACCTTCATCTTTTTGTAGAGACCTCTTTCCTCCGGCAGGTAACCGATACGGTTGATGTCGCCGGCGTGAAGGCGTTTCCCGTCAAGGAGAATCTCTCCGCTGTCGGGTGCCGTGATGCAGTTGATGATACGAATCAGGGTGGTTTTGCCCGCACCGTTTGGTCCGAGCAGCCCGTAAACCGAATGTTGTTCAATGTTCATGCTCACTGCATCGAGCGCTTTGAACCCTGAGTACTCTTTGGTTACGTGGTGAATTTCCAGAAATGACATATTTGCAGGGAAAAGGGGTAAATAAATATCTTAACTTAAAAAATATACGAAAATATTGAACAAAGATAGGAGAATTACTTTTAGCAGCAAAGAAGCCTGCCCATGCCGGCAAAAATTTGTAATTTTGGGTTCAAATTTATCTTATGCAACTGACAGCGCTTTCGATCCTCAATTATAAAAACCTGACACAAGCCGATTTGTCATTTTCCTCCAAAATTAATTGTTTTATTGGGAACAATGGGATGGGAAAGACCAATCTGCTGGATGCCATCTACTATCTTTCGTTCTGCAAGAGCTTTACCAATCCGGTCGACATGCAGAATGTGAAGCACGATGCAGATTTCTTTGTCTTGCATGGGCATTATAAACGGGGTAATAGCGATGAGGCGGTCTATTGCGGATTGAAGCGCAGGCAGAAAAAACAATTCAAGCTCAATAAACAAGAGTATGAAAGGCTTTCGGATCACATCGGTTTTCTGCCGCTGGTAATTATTTCGCCTGCCGATGGCGCTCTTATCAGCGAGGGAAGCGACGAGCGAAGAAGGTTTGTCGACAGCGTTATTTCGCAGTATAATAAGCGTTACCTGAATGAATTGATTCGTTACAATAAGGCTTTGCTGCAACGTAATACCCTATTGAAAGGTGACATGCACGACGAGATGGTGTATGATATTTGGGAAGAACAACTGGCCGAAGCAGGGGTCTATATTTTTGAAACACGGAAGGCTTTTGTTGATGAATTTATCCCGATTTTTCAATCCCGTTTCAATTTTATAACGGATGAAAACGAGCGTGTCAGCATCCGTTACCAATCGCAGCTTGCGGAAAGAAACTTCAAAGAGTCATTGCAACGTTCGCGCGAGCGTGACCGAATTCTTGGTTATACCACGGTAGGAACTCACAAGGACGACCTTGAAATGCTTTTGGGTGATTATCCCATCAAAAGGGTAGGGTCG
>JAUZOL010000171.1 GCA_030706455.1 Bacteroidota bacterium | reverse complement strand
TTGATGACCATTTCGGTCATTGCGATGCCTATACCGTTTTTTCTATCAATCAGCAAAACCAGATTGAAGGTGCCGTTATTGTACCTTCGCCTGCAGGATGCGGATGCAAGAGCAACATTGCTGCAACCCTGCAGCAAATGGGAGTAACAACTATGCTGGCCGGAAATATGGGCGATGGCGCTTTGAACAAGCTCAAAAGCCATGGCATCGATGTTTTGCGTGGATGTTCAGGCAATGTGCGTATTGTTGTGGAAAATTATATCAGCGGTAAAACTGTGGACTCAGGCATTGGATGCAGTCATAATCACGAAGGAGGCGAACACTCCTGCAAGCACGATAGCTGATCATTCATCCTCTCTCTTAATTCAAACAAAAAGGTCTCTGTTCAGGAGACCTTTTTTGATTTGAATCCGGCTTTATCATGACATTTTCTTTGAGATGAGATTTTGTTTCATTTGTGTATTTCGCTCAATACCGGGCTTATAAAAAGAAAAATAGCAATTAATCATTTAAAATACATACATTTGTGATTCAACGAATAAGCACCCTTTTAATCTATCACCGTCATGAAAAATCCATCGTTATTTAAATCCGTCGGTATTACTACCCTTCTGCTGACGCTCATTACCGGTTACGCATATTGTCAGGAAATCACAGTTACTGGTTTAATAAAAGATATCTTCAACCACCCGATTGAAGGAGTAAGCGTAAAAATAAAGGGAAGTTCGGTTGTAGCAGTGTCCGATACAAGCGGTATTTATCAAATTACGGCACCGGCAAAAGGGAAGCTAATTTTCTCCCGTAAAGGATTTGTTACTCAGAAAGTAGCGGTAAACAATCAGAGTACCATCACTCTTTTCTTGCCTTATGACTTAGATGATCCTGATAGAGAGATCAATATTGGTTACGGTACGGTTCAAAAATCAAAAATGGCTCAATCTGTAAGCTCGGTTGATGAAAAGATGATCACGCGAAATAATACAGGAAATATCGAGATTCTTTTCAAAAACGTTCCCGGGGTTGAGGTCGTTCACTCTGGAAGCGAAATGAAACTGCGTGTCCGTGGTATCTCGACAATTAACAGCTCTTCCGATCCGCTGATCATTCTGGATGATATACCCTATTCCGGTCTTCTCAGCACATTAAATCCTAATGATATAAAATCTATCGACGTACTGAAAGATGCATCAGCTACAGCCATTTACGGAGTACGGGGAGCTAATGGCGTGATTTTGATAACAACCAAAAAAAACCGGTAACAGTCTAAAACAAACGCCCATTTGTTTTAACATATTTACTAAATAAACGATAATAAACCCTGAGAAATTGGAAATATTGAGGAGAAAATTGCTGGGAATCCGAATAAAATTGCTTAATTTGTAAATCTAAATCGTTTGGCTATTCTCTTTTGCCCGAAAAAAAGAGGTAATCCGACAGTCTCTGTTACTTGTAATCAGAATCTGCCAGTCACCCACCAAGACAATGAAACTAACCATACGACTACTGCTTCTTTTCTTTCTATTCAGCGTAGGATTCTCATATGCCCAGGAGCACGGAAATGCAACCTATTACAACAAAAAAATGCATGGACGCAGAACTTCTGATGGCAGCAGATATCACAAAGACAGCCTGACATGCGCTCATCGCACCTATCCGCTGGGAACGTTATTAAAAGTGCGAAATCCGAAAAACAATAAAGAAGTAATAGTAAAAGTGACCGATCGTGGTCCTCATCGGCGTAATTTAATCATCGACCTCTCTTATGCTGCTGCAAAAGAGATTGATATCGTGCGTTTTGGCATTGCTCCCGTCGAAATATCAAGAGTTGAGGCTGCTGATGCTCCTTCGGCACCTAACGATTCTATTGCGTTACACGAACGTAAATAGGCATCGACAATTACTGCACAATCATCTTTTTCAGGATTTCTTTCGACTCAGGTCCCATATTGAACAGTAAATCAACAATGCTCATGTTGGGAATAAATCCGAGTTTCTGATCAAACACTTGATAATAAGGAACAACTCTATATGCCGGATCTTCTGATTCCGGCATTTTTTTGGGATGTATCCCTTCACGAAGATCCAACTCACCTTCTCCGAACTCCGTTTTATAATCGTCAGTAAATTCAATAGCAACTTCAGCATCAATCAGTTCCAAAATTTTTGACTGGATACTGATATTGAAATCAAACAGACAATCCCATTTTTTCTCGTAAAACGGGAGAAGATCGTCAGTATAATATTCAAAAAACGGGGATGAATTGTAAGCTGCCACCAGCGAGCGCCAATGGAGAGTTTGCCAGTCGGTATGAGAAGAAAGGCGTATGTCGCGTGAAAGACATTTGACGCTCTCTCCTTTATCAACAGGAATAGAAAGTGGAATGACACCGTTTCCCGTTACAATCTGGCAACGGTTGCGGTATGTCTGTTTCAGGTAGTTATCATGCTGCTCGATATATACATTTCGTGCCGACAACATTCGGGCGTAATAATGCAATGGAGCCAGATAAGCAACTGACATCCAGACGTTCATTCCACTTTCCATCAATTATTTTCAAGATTATTTTGCAGGGATCGCTTTCAAAACAGCGGTCAGATAATCCCAGAACTTGTCTACTGTTGCAATGTTCACCTTTTCATCAGGCGAATGCGGGTGACGAATAGTCGGTCCGAACGAAATCATATCCAGTCCGGGAACAGCAGAACCGATAATTCCACATTCCAATCCGGCGTGAATTACCTTAATTTCGGGAGTATTCCCAAATTTATCGGCATAAACCTGCGACATCACCTTCAGTATAGGAGAATCAAAATGAGGTTGCCATCCGGGATAACCTCCTGAAAATTCAACTTTTGCTCCTGCAAGAGAGAAAACACTCTCAATCATCGAACAAAGTTCTTCTTTCATTGATTCAACCGAACTTCTTACCAGACAAGCTACTTCTACATGCGAACCATCCGATTTTACAATTGCCAGGTTAGTAGAAGTTTCTACTACTTCGGGCATTTCCGGCACAAATCGTAACACACCGTTCGGACAAGCTGTTATCCCGTTAATAAGGTCATCCTGAACAAATTCAGGCAACATTCCTTCGGGAAGTTCAACCTCTTCGGCAATAATTTTCAAATCAGGTTCCACCGAAGCATACTCCGATTTGAAAATTGCTTCCATTTCGGAAATCGCTTCTAAAAGATCATCCTGGCCTTCTTCCGGAACAGTCACCACGGCAAATGCCTCACGAGGAATGGCATTACGGAGATTTCCTCCTTCAACCGATGCAAGACGTGCTTCGAACGAAGAAACTAAATATTTCAGTAAGCGGAAAAGCAGTTTATTGGCGTTTGCACGACCGAGGTTAATATCCAACCCGGAGTGTCCTCCCTTCAGGCCTGTAAGACTGATCTTATAAGCTATATCTCCGTGATATACAGGCTCTTCTTTGTATGCAAAAGAAATGTGAGCATTTATACCGCCCGCACAACCCACGTAAAGTTCACCTTCATCTTCAGAGTCGAGGTTAAGCAAAACTTCACCTTTCAAAGTTCCGTTTTTCAAACCTACAGCACCAAACATTCCGGTTTCTTCATCGGCTGTAATCAGAACCTCTACAGGGCCGTGAGTTAAATCCTTCGCTTGCAGCACAGCTAATGCCGATGCCACCCCAATGCCATTGTCGGCTCCAAGAGTCGTTTGATTGGCTCTTACCCATTCGCCATCAACAAATGCGTCGATAGGATCTTTCTCAAAATCATGCGCCACAGCAGCATTTTTCTGAGGAACCATATCCATGTGCGCCTGAAGGACAACGCCTTTCAGATTTTCCAAACCCGGAGTTGCAGGCTTCCGGATAATCACATTTCCGGCTTCATCTTCAAAAGATTCCAAACCAAGATTTTTGCCAAAATCTACCAGATACTTTGTTATCAGATCACGCTTCCCCGAAGGGCGTGGAATTTGAGTTAACGCCTTGAAATTTTGCCATACAGCTACCGGCTGTAACTGTTCAATGGCACGATTCTTTTCCATATTGTTTGAATAAATGGTTAATTTACTTTATGTTGTTTCAAATAAGTAATTGCAGTTTCAATGATGGTGTCAATTCCTTTGGAAATATCTGTCGGACTCATATCAACTTTAATATCAGGTGAAATACCGAATTCAATATTATTCATATCAGCATCGTACATCGGGCATGCCGAATAACGCACCATCCAACCGTTAGGCAGCTCACTATTCATCGGGAGCCCACCGCCGCCGCCTGTCTGGTCGCCGATAATCACCACATTAGGCAGTTGCTTCATAATACAAACAAAATCGTTCGTTGCACTATAACAAGAACGGTTTGTCAGAACCACCACTGGTTTTTTCACCTAATTCAACGCGATTGAAGTGGGTGAATATGGCGTCAGGGTTTGAGCAATCGGAGATGAAAATTCATCATGACCGGTACCTGTTTTATGCCGGATGTAACCATAAGTCAACGATTGTGTAGTAAACCTTGAGGCAATATCTTCGGCATAAGTCAACACTCCTCCCCCATTGTTACGAACATCAATAATTAATCCCTGGCAGTTGGCCAACATACCAATTGCATATGAAAGATTTGCGCCGGAAAATCCATCTGAGAAATCGCCATAATAAATATATCCGATGGCAGATTTCGGCAAAACATTGTATTTAAAACCACCTGCAATGTAATAATTCTTTCCCAGATAACGGTCGCTATACAAAATCGTCGAACTGAAATTATCCGGGTAGTCCAGATACCATTTCCAGTAACGTGCCACATCAAACGACGACACCAGATTTACATGCCCATCCTTCAGTTCTGCCAGCATATTGCCACAGATTCTGAAAAACTGGACATAATTGAGCGTATCTGAACGTTGAAGTTTGGCTCTGTAAACATTCCCAATAGAATCCCAGTTAATTTTTTTATAGGTAAAATAGCAATAATGGTCGTCCATTATCTTCCAGAGAGTCTCAAAATTCGTCTTGAAATCGTTGATATTCGATGGCTCGTCTACCGACATCTTACAAGATGTAAAGCTAATGGCTATGATTAAAATCAGTATTTGTCGCATGACCGGAATTTACTTGTTTATATCGTTATAAGAGGCAGGAGCTTTATGCTTTCCCCGGTCAAACGTCGAAAAATTTATCACAGTTCCTATTGAGAAAACATTCTGCATCGACTCAAAATGCAAAGAATTTGCGTGATGCTTTTCATAATCATGGGTATATGATAATCTGACAATCATTCGCTTAAACATCAGATCGGCAGATAAACTGCTATTCCACGCAAACGAGTTGTTTAACGATGAAAAATGGATGGCATTTCCAAGTTTACCCAACGTAAACATCTCATAATAAGATGATCCGTATTCCGGCACAAACATCACTCCAGCCAGCGGAGACCTCGTTGAATAGCGAAATATGACCTGGAATTTCTTAATATTCATGGTATATTGTGCTATTGCAGAAGCATTTAGTTGAGTTGAGATATCTGCCGAATATGGATTATTCCCGTTATTAAAGCTATACTTACTGGCAAAGAAAACATCCCAAATGCCTCCCACTAAAATTTTCAGGTTCGTCGCTGGACGAAAATGGTAATGAACCCCAATTCCGGGGCGCAAAGCAAGATAAAAAATTGAGTTTGTTTTCGCTTCATTATCCGTCATTCCACCCGACACCATGAGAGTTCGTTGCAATGAAACCTTATTGTTCGATTCAGAGATAAATCGCATTGATTCGTAATCGGCTCTAAACAGAGTCCCAGTGTAAACCAAAGGCGATAAATATTCATCATGAACACTTACACCTCCAATCCCCAACGACCAGCCACCACTCGTAATCGTATTTTTTGGTTCCTGGGCAAAAATGGAAGTAAGCGACAACAATACAAAAAACAGTACAGTCTTTGCTCTGAATTTCACCATATCGTTGGATTTCAAATTAGAAAAACAAAAGTACATGATTTTTTTTATTTTCATTTCGGCTTCAAAAGTTTTGACAGTAAATATCTCCAAATTATTATTTATTTGTAATACAGCTATTTAATTTCATAAAACTTCAAAAGAATGAAGCAAGAAGCCGCATTTCTTAAACAGGGGAAAGAGTATTTTATTATCTAACACACTCATTTATTGATTTATATATAGATAAACAAAAAAACACCGCTGAAAACAGTAAAGCAGGGCGACGGTATATTTTTTGTAATTTTGCGGGTTATAACTGAATATAAATCAAATGACTTTACAATACGACGTTATCGTGGTAGGCGCCGGACATGCCGGTTGCGAAGCTGCTTGTGCGGCAGCCAATCTTGGTTCAAAAACATTGCTGATAACAATGGACATGAACAAAATCGCACAAATGAGTTGTAATCCTGCAGTTGGTGGAATAGCGAAAGGGCAAATTGTAAGAGAGATTGATGCTTTGGGGGGCTTTACCGGTATTGTTGCCGACAAGACCGCCATCCAGTTCCGATTGCTTAACCGCTCCAAAGGACCGGCCATGTGGAGCCCACGTACGCAAAACGACCGCCAACAATTTATCATAGAATGGAGAAATCTCGTTGAAAACACAAAAAATCTTGACATCTGGCAGGATCAGGTTCTTGAAGTGATTACGCAGCAAGACCAGATTTGCGGCGTAATAACGAGTTTGGGTGTTGAGATATTTGCAAAGAGTGTCGTGCTGACAAACGGAACTTTTCTCAACGGTCTGCTCCATTTCGGAGCAAAACAAATTCCCGGCGGACGCATTGCCGAACCGGCTGCGAAAGGATTAACCGAAAGTTTAGTGGAATTAGGTTTTACTGCCGGACGCATGAAGACCGGCACACCTGTCAGAATCGACGGTCGTTCCGTCGATTTTTCAAAAATGGGACAACAAGACGGCGACGATGATTTTCACAAATTCTCTTACCTTTCATCGTCAAAAAGAGAACTTCCGCAATGTAGTTGCTGGATTACCTACACCAATGAGAAAACGCACGACATTCTTCGTAGTGGACTAGAATTTTCTCCTCTTTTCAACGGACAAATAAAAAGTATCGGACCTCGTTATTGCCCCAGTATTGAAACAAAAATCGTCACTTTTGCCGATAAAGAACGTCATCAGCTTTTTTTAGAACCTGAAGGTGCAAACACGCAGGAATATTATCTGAACGGTTTTTCGTCATCGCTTCCGATCGACGTTCAGGTAAATGCACTTCACACCATTGAAGGTTTCGAAAATGTACGTATTTATCGGCCGGGTTATGCTATCGAGTACGATTTCTTCCCCCCTACCCAACTGAAACATTCGTTAGAAACGAAACTGATAAAAAACCTCTTTTTCGCCGGTCAAATCAATGGAACTACCGGATATGA
>JAUZOL010000170.1 GCA_030706455.1 Bacteroidota bacterium | reverse complement strand
TGTCATATCGATCCGGCCAGGATGTTTTTTGGGGCGTTTCTTTGCACCTTTCTGCGCTTTTTCTTCTGTAACTACTTCACCCATAATTTTTTATGTTATATCTGTTAGATAAATCTTTTTCTCAGTTAATCCTATTGTTTAGGAATATCTTTTATTCCGACTTCTTGTTTGTCGTACGTGGTCACGAAATTAAACTTGTTAATTCCGTTCTTTTGAATCAAGTCCAACACTTTCTTAACAACAGGATAGGGTGCATCTCCATCAGCCTTGATAGCAACTTGAGCTTGAGAGTTGACGTTACGTGCTGAACGCAACCACCAAGCAAACTGGTTATCAATAGAGTCTGTAGGAATACCAACCTGATATTTATCTGATTCTTTCGAATCTTCAGTGTTGAGCCATTGTTTCAAATAAGCCATAGGCATACCGAAAGAACTTTTTCTTGAAAATTGTGTAATTTCCTTTGGAGTAAAGTCGATTTTGTATTGGGTAGCCATCGCTTTTAAAAGTTCCGCACGAAAATGTTTGGAAGTATCCTTCCCGTTGTCGAAATTGAAATAGATTTTTTTATCCGTAGAAATGAAAATAGTCATAATATCATTATCAGGAGCAACTTTCTCCGATACTGAATTAGGTATTGTCAATTTAGCCGGATCAACAGGACGAAACGTAGCAGTCAAAATAAAGAAAGTAAGCAGCAGCGAAAATAAGTCCACCATAGGCGTCATGTCTATGTGTGGTGATCTCGCAATTGATTTTATTTTTGGCATGGAATTATTATTTAATTGTTCTTCTAATTAATTTTTTAATAAGTCCGCCTGCTTATTCCCTCTTTATTTTGTGGAAGCTGCAAACGATTGTACTAAGCTAAAACCTGCTTCGTCAATTTTATATGTGAAGTTATCAATACGGGTTGAGAAGTAGTTGTACAAAATGATTGCCAACAAAGAACCACCGATACCGAATGCTGTGTTGATAAGAGCTTCAGAGATACCAGTTGACAAAGCAACAGCATCAGGAGCACCAGCAGTTGCCAATGCAGCAAAAGCACGGATCATACCCATTACAGTACCCATAAGACCGGTTAACACTGAAATAGAAGCAATAGTAGAAATGATTACAACGTTACGAGAAAGGATAGGTAATTCAAGAGCTGTAGCTTCTTCGAATTCTTTTTGCAGAGCCAAAATTTTCTGATCTTTTGACAATGTAGATTCTGATTGCAATGCACGGTAACGTAGAAGACCTGCTTTCAAAACGTTAGCCAATGAACCTTTTTGTTTGTCACAAAGAACGAGAGCTTCTTCGATCTTATCGTTTTTCAGGTCTTCCTGAATGTTTTTAACGAATACGTTCAAACGACCTTTACCGGCAGCCTGACCTAAAGAAATAAAACGTTCGATTGTGAAGATGATCAATACCAAGTTGATGGTCATCAACAGAGGTACGATAAATCCACCTTTGTAGATAATTGCTAAGTAGTTGCCAGGTAAACCTTTTCCTTCAGGGTTGCCACCTTCAAAGTTAATGGGGTTACCCATGATGAAATGGTAAACTAATGCGCACACCACAAAAGCAACTAGAATGGCGACGATAGTCATGGTGGATCTTAGTGCATCCCCCAATTTCTGTTCTTTTTTTTGATTTGTCTTGCTCATTGTAAAAAAAATTTAATGGTTTGAGTTGATAATTTGTTTTCTTACGAATGCAAAGGTAAAAAAATATTTATTATCCCAATGCACGTAATTTTGTTTTTGTACTTAGAAAATTACTTTTTTTATTTTTTTTGAAGTCAGCTCAAAGAGTGTCTAAGATTCTTTTATTTAGAGGTATTACTAAATAAAAGAATCTTAGATTACATGTTAAATAGACTTATTTTTTGACTGCGGGACGATTCATCGTTTTCTCGATCACGTCATTGATCTTTTTCGCATTGGCGTCGTTAGGATCGATTTCTAACACTTTATTCCCGTATTCAATTGACTTACGACCGATTTCGTGAGATTTTGTAGAATTGAACTGAACGAAATAGTAATAATTCAGGTACGAATAAGCCTCTTTTCTTTCCGATTTATATTTATCAGCTTCAGTCTGGGTTTTCTCAATCAAAGTTTGATATGCATTTAATGCAGCCCCGGTTTTACTATCAGGGTCAGTCTGAGAAAGAGATCTTGCTTTCCAAAGGTAGCCACCAATAAATGTCGGTACTTTGTCGATCAACATTGTGAAGGTGCTATCTGCTTTCAGAAATTTTTGTGTTGTATAATAGGCTGTACCTAAGTAATAGTAATCCTGAACAGTTTTGAAAGGTGTAGCAAGTTTCTTTTGGTAAGCTTCTATTGCTTTACTATAAGCTTTGCATGTTGTGAAGGAAGCTGCAGCTTCTGTAAGATATTCTACACGAACAGTATCTAAAGAATATGCTTTCATAAGGAATGTACCGGCAATTGAATCTTGTTTCATTTTTGCAAATGAACGACCCAGGTAAGCATAGTCTGAAGGACGTACGCTTTCTTCTGGTGCTTTTTTGAGAAAAGTTTCCAACGCGTCTTTTGCTTCTGAATATTTGCCAATTTCATAGTTTGAATATGCAAGAGCGCGATAAAGGTCTGTATTTGATGCGTTTGAAGAAATTGCATTTTGTGCTTGTTTTGCAACTTCGGCAAAATCTTTTAGTTCAAACAATGTATTGATATACTGCATTTGAGCGTCAGTGTTTCCTGAAGACAATTCAAGGAATTTCTGGAAATTTTGTTTTGCTTCGTTCGAATTACCTAACTGAGCGTTAAGGAATCCGAGTTCTTTATATGCAGGAGCATAAGAAGCATCCAGTTGAACGACTTGCTTGTAAGCGGTCAAACCGTCAGGATAATTTTTTGAACGAACCCACAGACGGCCGATGCGTAACTGAGCTGCCGGAGATTTAGGATTGATTCTGTATGCCTTGTTATAATTATTGATCGCATTGGATCCATCATTCAATAGATAAATATATGCGTCTCCCTCAACCAAATAGATATTAAAGTCTTTCGGATTCAGTTTTTCAGCCTGACGTAAAGCTGAGAAGATAACCGCTGTGTCATTTGTCATGCTAATAACGTAAGCTTCAGCAATTTTAATATAAGCAGTAGCCTGATCTTCTTTGGCCATTTTTACTTTATTCTGCTTGCTGGGCAGTAAAGCTTTAGCCTGATTCATATATTCCTGAGCTTTAGCTGTGTTCTTTAGAAACAGAGCCGATTCAGCCATACCAATAAAGTTCAATGGATTAACAGGATCAACACTTACTCCTTTTTCAAAGGTTTTAGTTGCATCCGCTGTCGCTTTTTTAATATTAACAGCTACAGTGTCAGCCAAATATTTACGGATGTAATAATCACCGTAATAGAAATAGTTGGTGCCATTCTGAGGTTGTTGCCCAATGAGCGATTGATAGGCTTTGTTTGCATTCTCAAATTGTTCACTTTGCGTAAAACGGATGGCGTCTTGTAAGGTTTGAGCTTTCGTGATGCTCACGCCTGCTACCCACAAGGCTACGCAAATAAAAAGTCCGATTGTTTTTGTTTTTGATGACATAGATGTTCAAATTGAATATTAGTAGCTTATGTTTATTTCTTTAATTCGATAACTCTTATTGGAGCTGAAGCAGGAACCATTCCTGAACGAAGGATAACTGTCTGACCTTTTTCTCCGGCAATAAAGGATGCTAATCCAATGCCTAACCCGTTGTAAGTTTGTCTGTTGATGAAATATACATCTCTGACAAAAGGATATGATTGGTCTAATATGTATGCCTGGAATGGTTTGTAATATGTGTCAGCATCAGAGCTTCCTTCAAATGCCGTAATACCTGCAACCTGAGTTCTCTGCAGGAAATTGTGCGAAATAGAGTCCTGAGGGTCACTAATCCAGTTAACGCTTATAATTCCGATAGTGCTTTTGTCTTTTTCTACCGCATTAATTACCTGATTGTTTGATGTGGAAGCAGAAAATGTTGAAGGAAATTCTTTGATGTTGAATTTTTCCATAAAATAACGGACATTGGCTGATCCGTTTTTGTCAAACACCATTTTGATGTTGCCAAGACCGGATTTTGAATCTATCTGATTCCAGCTTTTGATTTTTCCCTGGAAAATGTCTCTTATCTGATCATAAAGGAATTTATTCGTCTTATTGTTTTTGTTTACTATAAAAGCGATTGCATCATGCGCAATTAATGTTGTTGTGGGAACTATTAAATTGGCGCGTAAGTCGTCAATCTGCTTCTTAGATAACTGTTTCCCAATGACCATCGTTTGTATAGAGTCTTTTAAGAAAAGGTTTACAATATTGGTTTCCGCATCATAGATGGTGTCGAAGGAAGCATTCTTGTAAAAATTGGTAAACAAGTCAAACTGAGCTTCCATCATGAGTTTGTATGAATCATCGATACCAACCTTGATTTTTCCGGATGTGGGAGTGTCTAAACTCTTATTAGTATTGCGTTGCCCGCACGATAGCAGAACAATGCCAAAAAGTGCAGTGGAAAATAAGACAATAATAAACGGGCGGATTGTATTGCGCTTCATGATAAGATGATTTTAGTTTAGTGAGAGATAATATAAAAGCGTATTTTACTCTTCTCCTTCTTGTGCAGATTCTTTTCTGTCTCTTTTGGTCAGAATACGAGCCAGGCGGTAGCCTCCATATAAAAGTAAAATGACTCCAATGATTATTCGAAGTTCACTTTGTAATCCTCCAAGATAAAATTGATGATTAAAAATAATATACTGAGGATTAATAAGAAGCAATAACCCCAGAATGAAATACATGAGGATTACAGCAAAAGAAATGTACTTTCCAAACTTCTGCATTTGTTCTTTTTACTTAGGTTTTGGTTTTACCGTAGGGTTAATTTCAAACTGAAAGCTAAAATCACTATAATTTTATTGTTCCTATTCAAAGGAGCAACAATAAGACAAAAGTAGTATTTTTTTTAGTGATTGTAATAGTTTTTGTTTTATTTCTGCTTTTTTTGAAAATCGAAACACTTGATTATGCTATAACATGCACGGGAACAAGTATTTCCATGCCTTTTCGCAGTGCTTTCTCGTTTTGAGGCAGAAGGTGATGGTGGCGCTCAGGCAATGATTTCTTTAAGCCTAACAGCACATCTTCAATATTAACTATCGGACGCACTTTGAGAAATCCGCCAAGAATGAACATGTTAAATGTCTTTGCCATGTTCAAAGCGATGGATTGTTCAAGAGCATCAATTCGATAGATATTTATATCTGTCCGTTTTGGTGGGTGCACAAAACCATGACCATCATATATCAATGTTCCCCCGGGTTTAATGCGGCTTTCGAACTTATCCAACGAAGGTTGATTCAGGATAATAGCAGTGTCAAACTCGTACAAAATAGGCGAACTGATACGTTCGTCACTTAAAATTACAGTAACATTTGCAGTACCACCTCGCTGTTCGGGACCATATGAAGGCATCCACGATACTTCTTTTCCTTGCATAAGCCCTGAGTAGGCGAGAATTTTACCCATGGATAGGACTCCCTGTCCACCAAAGCCTGCTATAATTATTTCTTCTTTCATTTGTGTTGCAGTTTGTAATCAAAAGACCAGAAACTCTTGAAAATGAGATTCTGGTCACGATTTTTTTATCTGTCTTTTATATCTCCTAACGGATAGGCGGGAAACATATTTTCTACCATCCATTTGTTTGCTTGGTGTGGAGTCATTTTCCATCCGGAATTACATGTAGATACGACTTCTACAATGGATGTGCCTTTGCTGGCCATAGAGTTTTCGAGCGCTTTGCGAATTGCCTTTTTGGCTCTCACTGTTGAAGCTGCTGTGTGAACCGCTTGGCGGGTTACGTAGCAGGTTCCATCCAAGAGAGCAAGCATCTCGCTGATTTTTAGTGGATAACCTTCCATGGAGACATCGCGTCCGTTAGGGCAGGTCGCGGTTTTCATCCCCTCTAAAGTGGTAGGAGCCATTTGGCCTCCCGTCATACCATAGATTCCATTGTTTATGAAAAAGATGGCAATATTCTCTCCACGATTGCAGGCGTGAATTGTTTCTGCAGTTCCGATAGCAGCAAGGTCACCGTCACCCTGATATGTGAAAACGCAATTTTCAGGGTTGAGTCGCTTAGCGGCTGTGGCTAAAGCCGGTGCGCGTCCGTGAGCAGCTTCCTGCCAGTCGATATCTATATAGTTGTAAGCAAATACAGCACAGCCAACAGGCGCAATGCCAACGGTTTTATCGGCAATATTCATCTCTTCAATCACCTCGGCGATGAGTTTGTGAACGACGCCGTGACTACACCCCGGACAATAGTGCATCGGAGTTTCTGTCAGTAAAGGAGTTTTGCCGTATACTTGATTCTCGGGTTTGATAATTTCTTCTAAAGTCATAGTAGTAAAATTACTGGGTGAAAAAAGCTTTCTGCCAGACTGATTTTATTTAATCAATTTGGATTTCAAGGCCTTTACTACTTCATCGGGTGTCGGGGTCATACCGCCCTGGCGACCGTAAAATTCTACAGGGGTAACGCCATTTACGGCAAGTCGAACATCTTCAACCATTTGTCCTGCGTTGAGCTCTACCGAAAGAATGCCTTTTACCTGTTTTGCAAATTTAGCAATAGCTTCGGTTGGGAACGGATAGAGTGTTATTGGTCTCAATAAGCCGGCTTTAATTCCTTCCGATCGCAATATTTCAATCGTTTTCTGGCAAATACGAGCGCACGACCCGAATGCAGTTATCAGGTATTCGGCATCGTCGCAAAAATATTCTTCGAAACGAACCTCATTTTCTTCTACCTGACGATATTTATCCTGCAAGCGGTTGTTGATTTTTTCCATTTCCTCAGAACGGAGTTCCAATGAGGTAATGACGTTTTGTTGCTTGCGTCCATGTTTGCCTGTTGTTGCCCAAGGGCATTTTTCTCTTACCTGTTCGTCGGTAAGTCTGGGCTGGTAGGGCGGCAATTGAACTTTCTCCATCATTTGTCCGATGATACCATCTGAAAGCACCATTACCGGGTTGCGGTATTTGAATGCAAGATCGAAAGCAAGGACTGTGTGATCAGCCATTTCCTGAACGGAAGCCGGAGCCAGAGTGATAAGCTTGTAGTCGCCATGTCCACCACCTTTTACTGTCTGAAAATAATCGGCCTGACTCGGCTGAATAGTTCCCAAACCGGGTCCCCCGCGGGTAACATTGACCACCACGCAAGGCAATTCAGCACCGGCAATATAGGATAAACCTTCCTGCATCAGACTGATACCGGGGCTTGATGATGAAGTCATTACTTTCTTTCCGCAACCAGCTCCTCCATAAACCATATTGATGGATGCGGTTTCGCTTTCGGCTTGTAGAACTACCATTCCGGTTGTTTTCCAGGGCTCTAGCGCCATCA